>PMXD01000271.1 GCA_003165895.1 Bacteroidota bacterium
TGCGTCGAGTTCGTTTATTTCCTGCGTGGAGAAGCATTTTTAGGAAATTGCTTAGCAGCCTTGATTTTTTGGTTCTTTTTTATCAAGAAAAAAGAACGGCAATTAAAGCCAGCCGACTAAACTTAAAATTTGGGTAAAGCATAGTTCTTTTTCAAAGAGAGGGGTGTCCGCTGCGGCGGACGGAGTGAGTTTGTATTGGGCTATTTTCCGAAGAAGTCTGTTATTAAATTACCGAATTGCCGAATCAGCAAATTCTCACTACTCAAACGCCGCAAAAGCTTCCGGCAAAAACTGAATAATGTCTCCTGCCTTAATACCTGTTACACCAAGGACCGCTGCCGCAATATCACCTGCCCGGCCATGAATGAATGTTCCTAAAATAGCGGCATTTTCAGGCGAATAACCCTGTGCCAGTAAGGCGGTTATAATACCGGTCAATACATCTCCACTCCCCCCCTTTGCCATACCCGGATTTCCCGTACTGTTGAAATACACTTTTCCATCGGGTGTTGAGATAGATGTATTAGCCCCTTTTAAAACAATAACTATCCGCGATTGCTTTGAAAGGGCAATTTGTTTTTGAATTTTAGCCATATCATCTTTCCAGGCTCCCTGCAACCGCTTAAACTCGCCGGGATGTGGCGTTAATACTGACCCGGGTGATATCAACGGCCGCAAATAATGCATATCTGAAATAATGTTCAAAGCATCGGCATCAATAACCATGGGCCTGTGGTTGGTGCGCAAAAGATTTTCAACAAAGTTGGCTGTTTTAGGGTCTTTGCCTATGCCCGGCCCAACACCAATGGCTGCAAATTTCGAGTAGTCGGTGTACCCGGTCAATTCAGTTTCAGATTCATCCACCATTACCATGGCCTCCGGATTGGCCGTTTGCATAATATCGTATCCGCACTTAGGTATGTGTGTACTTACAAGCCCCGCACCGCTGCGCAAAGCCGCACCAACCGATAAAACTGCCGCACCTATTTTGCCAAAGCTTCCGGCACATATAAGCGCATGTCCATAATTTCCTTTGTGCGAAAACTTGTCGCGCTTTTTAAAAATACCTTCAATCAAAGCATCATCAACATATTCGTAATTAACTACAAGCTCCTGTTCATATTCCTGGCTCAGGCCTATATCAAGTATTTTAAATTCAGGAATAAATTTTCCATTATCGGCAAACAGAAAACCAAGCTTGGGGGCATGAAAAGTAAACGTGCAGGTTGATTTTACAATTACATCGGTAGGGGCATTCGCCGTATCGCAAAACAAACCAGATGGCAGGTCTATTGCATAAACAATACTGTTGGACTGGTTGATAGCATTTATAACCAGCGCAACAATATCATCGGCAGGCCTTGTTAAGCCGCTGCCAAAAATGGCGTCAATTATTACCGAACCCTTTTCAATGGCAGGTATCTGTGTTTCGCTTTCTATGTCGGTAACAGAAGTTAACTTTTTCAGGCGCTCTTCATTCACCAAAAAGTCACTGCTGCCACCCGGGTTTTGTCTCACAACAAAAGTATGGATAGATTTATAGCCTGCCTCAATCAGCAACCGCGCAACGGCAAGCCCGTCACCGCCATTATTGCCCGTGCCGCAAAAAATATTAACCACTTCATCCGGTTGAATCAAAGCCTTAAATTCCTCAACCAGTTTCGAAGTCGCACGCTCCATCAAATCAATGGATGATACAGGCTCATGCACAATTGTATACTTATCAAGTTCATGTATCTGTTCAGAGGAAAGTATTTTCATGGATTGAATATAGTAAGAGAATAACTAGATTGGATAACTTTTAAAAAGACGGCGAATCTAAAAAGTCTTATTCCTTCACTATAACCTTAAACGTTTTATCAAACGGGTTTGCCAGATTCACTATTTCAGCTATAAATTCACCATCATAATAAGGCAAAAAACCATCCCTCCTCTCCTGCAAAACACCATCAGGAAAAAGAACAGAGTGGGCACCCCGTATCTGGTTAATGGCGGTTTCCTGTTTTCTTTTTTCTGCCTTCAGCATTTTGCCCTCCATGTTATCAAATGAGGCTAATGCCTTTTGCTTCTCTGATGCCACATTTTGTTTCAGGGTAGGGTCGGCCGATTCTGCTTTTAAAGAGATAGCACTGAATATCTCTTCCAGCCTGCGCTTCTCTTCAGTCAACTGAATATCGCCCTCCAGATTATCCTTTACATATCGCACTATAAGTTGCTCTAAATCACCAAATAAGTCTACAGTATCTAAACTTAACTTTTCCAGCTTTTTCCCAAAGCCCACACTCACTATAGCCATCGAGGTTCTGAGCACCAGCATAGGAAAATTCAGCTGATAGTGGTCGAACAAAGCCTCCAGTTCAAGCCAGTAACTTAGCTCGCCGGCCCCGCCAATAAACGCCAGGTTAGGCAATATCAGTTCCTGGTAAATGGGCCTGTAAATAACATTCGGGCTAAACCGCCCGGGGTGTGCATCAATTTCAGCTTGCATCTCTTCATCCGTAAAAAACAGGCCTTTATCTTTTACCTCAAACTTTTGCGTAAGCGAATTGTATAATATGCGCTCGCGGTAGCCGTCACCTAAATAGAAGAAATTAATATCGCGGGGTTTTGCCTGTACTTTATAATCTGCTTCTAACAAATCAAGGGCCGGTTTTAAAATGCGAATTGCAGTAAAGCTGGTTACCTCTTCTTTTATAATTTCAGCAAAGCTTTGTTTAAAGCGTTTGTCGTCCTGGTCTAAAACTACCAGTCCGTGTTCTTTAAAAGTTTCGTGCACAAAGTTTTGGATAAACCGGCCAAACGTTTCAAATTTCTTTAACCCGCTTTCAAGGATGCTTATAACATCGTTATTTACCGGAAGAGTTTTAAGTTCCTCAATTAACAAACTCATCCCCTCAGTTTTTATCCGGCCTATCGCGCCACTGCCTGCTTCTTTCCATTCAAACTTTTTACCCTGAACGTAGGCATGGTTTAGTTCTTCGGTATCATGGTCCTCACTCCCCATCCAGAAAACGGGAACAAAATGGTAATCAGGAAAAGCTTTTTTTAACTGGCCGGCCAGATTAACAGCACCGGCTATTTTATAGATGTTAAACAGCGGCCCCATAAACAAACAAGGCTGGTGCGCAGCAACCACAGTAAATGTTTTATCAGATAAAAGCGACAGGATATTATCATCCACTGCAACCGACCTTTGTAAATCTTTGTACTGGTCCTTTAATACTTCAACCAATAACAAGCGGTCTGTTTCATCTTTTTGTTTCTCCTTAATAACATCAGCAAAGGCGTCAAACGAAAAGGGGTATCTATAAAGAGGTTTGAGTAATTCTTTATCATGCAGGTAGTCGCTAATCAGCGGCGGCAGCAATCCTGTTTTATCCAGGTCAATTTCTTTCAGCAGGGTTATCATTATTCAAACCTAATTGAAATTATAATTGCAGCAAAAGGAGAAATGAACATTAAGGCCAAATCTTAACCTATCTACACCAACTCCCCATATAAATCAAACTCCTCCGCACTGGTAATTTTCACATTGGCAAAATCACCTACGCGCACGTAAGCACCTTTGGCGGGCACCAAAACTTCGTTATCTACTTCGGGCGAGTCAAATTCGGTGCGGCCAATAAAATAACCGCCCTCCTTGCGGTCGAATAATACTTTAAAGGTTTGGCCTACTTTCTTTTGGTTCAGTTCGTTGCTAATCTGCTCCTGGATACTCATAAGTTCGGCCGCCCGTTCTTCCTTCAATTCCTGCGGTACATCATCGGCCTGTATATGTGCGCGCGTGCTTTCTTCATGCGAGTAAGTAAACACCCCCAACCGGTCGAACTTTACTTTTTCTATAAACGTTTTAAGGTCTTCAAAATCCTGCTCCGTCTCGCCGGGGAAACCAACTAACATAGTGGTTCGGATGGCAATATCAGGCACCTTCGCCCTTATTTTGCTTATCAGCTCCAGCGTTTCAGCGTTGGTAATATTGCGGCGCATGGCGGTAAGTATGTTATCGCTGGCGTGCTGCAACGGCATATCCAGGTAATGGCACACCTTTTCATTTTCAGCAATAGCATCAATTATCTCTAAAGGAAACTGTGCCGGATATGCATAGTGCAACCGTATCCATTCAATACCATCTACTTTCGATAGCTCCGCAAGTAACTCAGGCAGGCGGCGTTTTTTATAAATATCAAGCCCGTAAAAAGTAAGTTCCTGCGCTATTAGTATCAACTCTTTAACCCCTTGCCCTGCAAGGTTCTTAGCCTCCGCAACCAGGTCTTCAATGGTGCGCGAAATATGCTTGCCTCTCATCAGCGGGATTGCGCAAAAAGAACAGGTGCGGTTACACCCTTCCGATATTTTCAGATAGGCATAATGCACCGGCGTGGTTAAAAAACGTTCGCCAATCAATTCGTGCTGGTAATCTACTTTCAGTGTCTTTAGCAGGCGCGGTAATTCAAGCGTTCCGAAAAAGGCATCTACTTCGGGGATTTCAGCTTCCAGATTATCCTTGTAGCGCTGGCTCAGGCAACCGGTTACATACAGCTTCTCAATCTTACCGGCGTTTTTGGCATCGGCATAATCCAGTATGGTATTGATAGATTCTTCCTTCGCGCGGTCAATAAAGCCACAGGTGTTTACAATTACAATGTTTCTGCCCTTGTTCCATTTATCATGCTGCACATCATAGCCACCATGTTGCAACTGGCTCATCAGCACCTCACTATCCACCAGGTTTTTTGAACAACCCAGGGTTATAACACTTACCTTATCTTTTTTAATGGCTTTGGTTTTCATATTTTAAATTAAACAGCCGTTCACGCAAAGGTCGCAAAGAAAATACAACGCAAAGACCACAGAGTAATTGCAAAAATCTTTGCGCTCTCCATCTGTTACTTCGCGCCTTTGCGTTAAAAATGTATTTGTATTTAAGCCCCTTTAAACAACGTCTCTACAAACAACTTTTTATTAAACACCTGCAACTTATCCATCTGCTCTCCTACCCCGATATACTTTACCGGTATGTGAAATTGGTCGCTTATACCCAACACCACTCCGCCTTTTGCAGTGCCATCCAGCTTGGTAATGGCCAAAGCCGTTACCTGGGTGGCTGCGGTAAACTGTTTAGCCTGCTCAACCGCATTCTGTCCTGTAGAGCCATCCAATACCAGCAATACCTCATGCGGCGCATCAGGTATCACCTTTTGCATTACACGTCGTATTTTGGTCAGCTCATTCATCAAATCCACCCGGTTATGCAAACGGCCTGCCGTATCAATCAGCACCACATCTGCTTCAATGGCCACACCCCTTTCCACTGCCTGAAAAGCTACAGAAGCCGGGTCGGCATTCATCTGGCTTTTTACTATCTCCACATCAGCCCTGTTTGCCCAAACCTGCAACTGTTCAATGGCAGCGGCTCTAAATGTATCTCCGGCGCCTACCAGCACCTTTTTGCCCGCCTTCTTAAACTGGTATGCCAGTTTGCCAATAGTGGTGGTTTTGCCTACGCCATTAACGCCTACCACCATTATAACGTAGGGTTTAACTCCCGCAGGTGTGTCAAAGTTTTCCTGGTCCTCGTTCTTATTTTCGGCTAGTATGCGTTCAATTTCTTCACGTATCAGCTTGTTCATTTCCGAGGTAGTAACAAACTTATCGTGGGCAGCACGCTCTTCAATGCGTTTGATAATCTTAATAGTTGTTTGCAGCCCCACATCCGATGATATCAAAGCCTCCTCCAGGTTATCAAGCACCTCTTCATCAATCTTCGATTTGCCTGCAACAGCCTTGGTTAGCTTTGAGAAGAAACCTTCTTTGGTTTTCTCCAGGCCTTTATCAAGGTCTTCCTTATGTTGTTTATTAAAAAAGCCGAATAGTGCCATAGTATAATGTCGATGTAATAAAAAACTTATTGCCGTCTGCTTTAGCTGACGGTTAAAAAATAAACAGAACACGGCTTTAGCCACAGTCTCTTTTGGCTAAAGCCGTGATACTGTTTGTTCCCGACCGTCAGCTAAAGCAGACGGCAATAAATGCAATACTAAAATCAATCCGTTCATACGTCCTGTTTCATCTTAATAAATGGCATGTTTATTTAATGAAAAAAGCATCTCTCATTACGAAAGATGCTTTATGATATAGTTTTCACAGCCAGGAATTACTCTTTTCCAGCTAAAAAATCCTGAACCTTATCCTTGTGAACTATCTTTTCAAGGAAAGAGTATTTGTTTGTTTTGCCTTTTATCGCTTTAATTACTTTAACGTAATCTTTAGAACCTACTACGGTAGCACGGTCAGTTCTCGCGTTCTTTGAAATTTTTGCCATGGCTTAATTATTTAATTTCTTTATGTACGGTTACTTTCTTCAAAAATGGATTGTACTTCTTCAACTCCAGTCTTTCGGTAGTTGTTTTACGGTTTTTATAGGTCATATAACGGCTGCTTCCTGCAATGCCCGCAGCGCGCTGCTCGGTGCATTCAAGAATAACCTGTATTCTGTTACCTTTTGATTTCTTTGCCATTGTCTATTTGTTGAACAATTATTAATTCAATTTAATTTCGCCTTTCTTAGCCAGTTCCTTTAAGTAAGGGTAAATACCTTTCTTGTTGATAGTGCGCAGGGCAGCTACAGAAACCTTTAATTCAATCCATTCATCCAGTTCAGGGATAAAGAATTTCTTTTTCTTCAAGTTAGGTAAAAACTTACGTTTGGTTTTCGCATTTGAGTGCGAAACTGAATTGCCAAACATTGGGCGCTTACCTGTTAATTCACATACCTTGCTCATGACTTTTTATTTTGGGAGCGCAAATATGCATCATTATTCTTTAAATTCCAAACCCTGTTTTTCTAACATTTCGACGTTGATAATGTCCTGAATTAAAGGCAGTTAAAGTATTAAATGAACCAGCCTAAAGTTTTTATTTCATTTTTCTAGAAAAAACAGACTTAAACGTCAAAGAAATCATTTCTCACAATTTTTAAAAATATAGGTTACTGAAATTTCAATTTTTCAACATGAACCCTTACTTCTTCCATTTTTGACATTTCACAAAAAGGCTTTCTTGTCAGGAAAGAAATCACCATAAGTTTCGCTAATTGTAATGCAACTGATAAATCATTATCTGATACCTCATTTATTCTACCATGCGCAACTGCTGACCTTTTTTCGTAAACCTTTTTAAAATGTTTGACGATTTTAATGCGCTCCTCCGAATTGTCTTGAATAATAAAAGCTAACCACTCACTCATATGCTGGACAATTGAAGGTACGATTAGCTCCCCTTTATTACTAAGCTGTAGCATACCCTCAATCGCAAAAATCAATTGAACCAATGACTTTGAACTATCTTTTTCCTGTACCGCTTTGCCAATCCACTCTATAGAGTTTAAAATCCGATTTTCAATTTCACTTTTATTTTTTTTAGTAATCAAAATCCAAATTTTATCATTCCCCTGCGAACTATCAATAAAAAATGGGTCATCAATATTAACAAGCTTATAAGGATTACTGGTCCCTCGAAGCCCTATTCCATTCTTATTGCAAACCAAAACGTTGGTCGTGGTCCAATCTGCAAAGCTTAAAACTCCAATTCTTCTTCTTTGAGCAAAGTCCGGAAGCATGTATCTGAACGCATTTTCAAACGTTTCACAAAGCTTATCCGCACTTTTTAATGATTGGGCAAAATCTGTTCCTTCAACTTTTATTCCTAAAAGGAGTTTTGATTTATGGGTCTGTAAATAAGCGTGCTTATCTGCAAAAGCAGAATATTTACTTATAAGCTCATTTATTGAAAGGTCAAGATTGTAGATGGTAAAATCGCCAAGTGCTATCGATGCACCGCTCATTTTTGCTCCGTACAGATTGTAAATGATTTCGCTTTCTTCGGCTTCGAGCAGGTTATAATTTTCCTTCATACAGATAAACTTGAAAGCAATATAAAATAACTAAGCTATCTATTTTCGAAACAGAGCGATTAAAGACCTAATTTGCTCAGATAGCAAAAAAATGCCCGCTTTATCAAAAGCCCTTTTGCCTCAACCCTTTGTCTTCGACATTTCCCT
>PMXD01000387.1 GCA_003165895.1 Bacteroidota bacterium
CTGGTATCGCATTAAAAATTCAAAACCATATCTGTTTTTGGCAGTATCAGGGCTGTTAATATATACCTTATAATTTTGCCATAAATAACTGTTCGATGCCATCGTATCGGCATTAACCGCTTTAAAAATGTTTATTTCATGATCATACAAGGCGCCTATTCTCCAGCCCTTCAGCTTTTTTGAGGAGTAAGAAAAATCTGCTTTGGGCCTTATAAAATTGGTATTAACCCCCTCTGAACTGGAGTTTAAATAGCTATTGGTAAAAATAAGTTTAAAGCCATTCTTACTGAAATTGCCGTCGAACCCATTCTCAAAACCATGATAAACCGTATCCTCCGTCAGCGCCCTGAAATGGTACGATATGCTACCTAACCCCCCCCATACGTAACCTATATTAGCCAGGGCCAGGTTTTGACTATAGCTTTGACTTGTAGGTGTAATATTCCAATCGCGGTCAAATTCCACATTCCTGAATCGTTCAATAGGTGTAAACGAACCCGTTTGATAATCATCGCTTATGTCAAAAGTTACGCTTTGGTTTTTCTTGTTTGCAGTATCATTTTGGGTAATAATGGCCCCTTTGTAAACCACGTGGGCCGCTTCACCTACAACGTCAGTACTATTACCGGCAAACAGGTTTTGGTTCACATTACTCAGCGCAACTTCAGCCGAAATGGTATTAGTTTTATTAATGTGATAGTTTCCGCCCAGCGTATAAAGCTGCTGCAATGAGGGGGCCACTAAAAAAGTTACCGGTGCATAAGCACCTTGCGGTATAAAAACATGGTTTGTAGTATCCCAGTAAGGTACCACCCACTGATAAACTGTGCCGTTTGCCGCTGAGGTAATGGGGTTGTAGTTTCCTTTTCCCTGGCCCACATACGTAAAACTAACGGTATAAATAGCCTTTACCGGATTAGTGGAGTAAACAAATACAGAATCAAAATGAAATGGGAATACTGCAATATTGTCCATTTCGTATAATATCTCGCCGGGGGCAAAGGCGGCGGTGTCAAACCCTTTGTAATAGGCGTTCTGAACGCTGTCACCCAGCCCTTTTAGAAATTGCGCCTGGTCAGATGTAAGGCTTTGTGCGCCGCTTGAGTTTTTGGCATCCTGCTCAGAAAACATATTAAAATGAATGTCGGCCTGTTTCATTTGCAGCTCATTCCCTAAATACACGCCCGACCGGGTGTAGTTGTTATTGGCATACTGAAACTCTACCACTATGCGCAGGTCCTGGGTAATAATGCGCTTAGGGGTAAACGTAATGGCACCCAGGTTGTAATCTATGGTGTAATCGCGGTCGGCGCCCCGGTCCATTTTGGCCCCGTTAATAAAAACCTGCTCGCTGTTAGCCAATATAGTAATTACCGTTTCGCCGCTGGCACCAATAAGTTTATAGGGGCCCTGGTTGCCATCGGTAACTGCAATGGTGTTAGTGGCAAATTTACCACGGGCTATACCGGCTGCTACCGCCGTTTTAAATGTGCCAACCTTTTTAATCTTAAACGCCCCGCTGTACATTCCACCCTCGTACTTGCGCGCAAATTTCATAAAGTAATCTTCCGGGCTATTCAGGTCAAAATCACCTACAATTACTTTATTCTGGTCTTTTCGTATCTGTATAAATATTTTATCAAACTCCTGTATCTGGGCCGTGTTGCCCTCTGGTTGAATAGGTACGTTGTTGTCGGTTATGGCGGCTGTAATTTCTATATCATGGGTTAGCATACCCGATAACTGCAGGTTGAAAGACGAGTTAAGGCTTACGTCCTGTGCGTTGCCTAAAGCAATGCTTCTTGAAAAACTTCCGTTGTAATCCAGGTTACCAAAGTCAACCAGTTTGGTTTGCACCATATCCGGTTGATAGCTGTAAGGCTTAGCCATAGCCATAGCGGTAGACTGAACATAGCCGGCATAGCTTTTATGGTAAGCCTCACCAGCCAGCGAAAAAGGATAAACCCGGTAAAATATTTTAATCGAGTCAACCGCCGGTTTGCGTTTCCATATCAACCGCGATTCGAATGCTTTTACGATATAATCGTTCGAATCTACTATTTCAGAAGTATAAAAATATCTGACCGCTACTGAACCTGGCACTATGCTCAGGCTATCCAGTTTAAGGGTATCACTTTGAATAGAAAATACATTGTACCGGATGTTAGACAGGTTTTGAGCATATACCCGCCCCATCAACATACAGAAAAGCATGAAAAGACCGGCTTTCTTCAAAACAGTTTTAACAAACTTGCTTAACAATTTAAGGCGGAAGTTCACACAGTAAATAAAATACAAGATAATGACAGAACCCCGAAAATATTGTGCGAGATACTGCCCTTAACAGATGGGCTGTCTAAATTGTTAATCAGGTAGTTTGCCCATTCGGGCAATTCAATTGAATATTGCCAATATTATTGACTTAGTGAAAAAAATGTGAATCCTTTCGATAGTTGCCCCGCCAGCTTTCATTAAGTTAAAGACATTGTAAGTATTGCCTCATTTTACTATTGAAGTATCAACCGGAACAACCACTGGCGCAGGCATTGTGCTTTTCTTTTCTTCCTTCTCTTCCTTTTTCTCCTTTATAGCAGCCTTCTTTTTCTTAAAAAGGTCCGATGGCTTATCAAACTCCTGGCGGTATGAGATACCAATGCCGGTGCGATTATCATCGCGCTCGTTAAAATAATCGTAATTGGTACGGTTAAAAGCCTTTGCCCGCCATGCACCGTCAGGTGTAAGGGAGTATTCTATCTGAAAATCGCCCGTGGGTATTACAGCACGCGAAGATGCGTTAATGGGAATACCGTTTGGATCTACAGCCGTACTGCTATTACCAAAATCGAGGTTACCTCCGGCATTAATACTTAAACGGTTATTCAATAACCGCTGCGTTAGCGCAAGTTGCACTTCCTGCCGGGTATCAATAGTTGAGGCTGCAGTACTGGTACCGTTGGTAGCTGAAGTAAGTGATTGGTCGTATTGCCTGAAACCGAGGTTAACATCCAGGTTGCGGATATTGGCAAATTCTAAAAGATTACTGAGGTAATTAGAGAATTGCGAAGAAATGAACTGGCTAACTGTATTTACTGCCGTGCCCTGAATGTAGTTGCTGTTTGTGATAGCATTCGAGGTACTGGAGTTGGTAGGAATAAACCGGTTCATTACCAATAATCCGAAAACCTGTTTGTTCAACTCCGTTTCGTTGATTTTAAGCAACGCCAGCTTCTGGTCAACGTAAGTTTTAATAGTGGGGTCAACATCTGTTGCCCGTATATCAAATGCAATAGTCGGTCGCTCCAGGTCGCCGGTTATATTTAATAAAAGGTCAATTTCAGATTGCCTCAGGGCGGCTGCTTCCAGCTGCGTATTCGTACTACTGCTGCTGCTTATCAGATCATCTATCAGGTCGGAAACAGAACTTCGCACCTTGTAAACCGCGCTTAAATTAAGCCTCGCTTTATTAATATCACCGTTAAAGATAACAGTGCCGCCCTGATCAATTTCGAAATGTTTGGTAATAACGCCCTGTAAAGTAAAAAGGTAACTACCGCGCTCAACGGTATAATCGCCCCGCAGGTCAAGGTTTGCATTTTTGGGGATTTTAATATTTAAAGTACCATGTCCGTAACCGGTAATTATATCGCCTGTAACAGGGTCCAGGATAATGTCCATGCGCGCTTCCGGGGTTACTTCCAGGCGCAGGTTAAACGTTACCCCGTTTAATTTAAGCGGTGCAGTTTCTACAACATTAGTATTCTCCTTACCCTTGGTTACAAATTTATAGAAAGAGTACCGGCTGGTTTCGTAACTGTTATTAATAGGCATTTTGCAATAGGTACCGGCACCCGTGGTAGCCGAAGCCGTAATAACCGGGCTGTTGATAGGCCCTTCAAAACTGATATTCCCTTTGCCATAAGCAATTCCGTAAAAGCCCGGACTGTTTTGCGGAGTGGTATTTAAAAACTGTGCATTGTCGGTAGTTACCTGTATGTCAAGCGCAAAGTCCCTGAAACTTTCATGGTTTATTCTTCCGTTGCCATATGCCCAGCTACCTTTCAAATCCTGGATTTTTATACCCGTTAAATCAAATCCATGCTCATCCAGTTTGGCTGTTTGATTGGTAAGCGTATAAGTGGTATTGGTAAAAGAAACCGTAGCTGTATCATTCACCAGATTAACAGTACCCGCAAACAGCGGTTTTTTAGCGGTACCATAAACCTTTGCCTTAATTACAGCATAACCCCTTACATCTTTTACGTATTTATCAAAAAAACGGTAGTTCAAAAAATTGAGGTTTACCTTTTTTGCATCAACATCCAGTAGTATAGATGGATTTAAAGGGTCTATTGAAATAGTACCCGAAGCGGCAAGGTCTGTATTAGGCCCTGTTACCGATGCACTTATCTGAAGGGATTTAGCTGTTGAATCAAGTTCAGACTTTACATTAATATCGCCTATCAGTTCTTTGCCAATAATAAATTGCTTTACCATCAGGTTAGCGTAAAAACGTGGATTAGAGAAAATATCATCCACCATTAAGTTGCCGTTCGCAGTCCCTTTAAAGTCGCTTATCTTAGTACTGAATATCCTGGCAAATTCGTTCAGGTTAGTATTTTCAAAGCTCACTTTTGCCGATGTTGAGGTATCGCCCTTTAAGTAACTGCTGATTGAAATGGTTTGCTCGTTGGTACGGAAAACCAGGTTATGCGTAATAACTTTTTTTCCTTTTATAAAGATGGAGTCACCGGGTTCAAAATTCCAGGTATTATTTCCCAGGTGCACTTCACCCGGTTCAAAACGTAACAAAGCCTCGCCTTTCAGCGGGGTAAAAAGTGCTGCAATACTTCCATAGTTATAATGCTTTCCATCAGAGGCGTTAAGGGCCACTTTAATATCCTGCCCGTCTTTGGCGGCTTTCAGGTTTATAGAATCCAGTATCAGGCTGTCGTTATTGTAAACCCTTTCTACCGAAGTATTAAAATCAAATACCCCTTTAGCCGAATTTCCGTTTACCTGCGCATTACGTACGTTTACCTTGCCAAAAGTAATTTCAGGAATATTGGCCGTAATATTCATGTTGTGGTCAATCGAGTTGAAGGCACAGGTAACGCGCGAACTGCTGAGTTTCTTCAACTGCGGCAATATTATCCGCGTCAGGTTACTGTCTTGCTCATAATAAGTAAAGTCAAGCGTAAAATCCTGCGGCTCTTTGTTGGTACTGGTATCTACGTAATCTTTTGTAAATGTATAGTTCACAAAATCGACCAGCGCTTTGGGCAACTGTTTCAATGAAAAATTTCCTTCCATTTCGGCATCTGCAATGTCCGAATCAAGTGTTACTTCCTTTTTCTTTCCCGCCAGAAACTTGGCATTTAAGCCCAAATGCTTAACATGAGCCGAAAGTGTATCACGGCTTATTAAAACATCACTTAATTCAACCGACCCCAGCATGTCGTCAATATTAGTCCCCGCAAAATCAGACTCAATATGCCCTGCAACCTGTATGCTGTCTTTCAATAAATTAAGGTCTTTTAAGCTTGCCTTTCTCACATTGGCTTTAAACCTGAATTCAGGAATAGCTGCTGAAAGATCTGCTCTGCCATCAAAATCCATGTTCAAAAACTTATCATCAATTTTCAGGGCCCCGTCAAAAGATTTTTTATCAAGCAGCCCGTCAATCTTTATGTTCTTATAATCGTAACCATTAAACGTAATGCTGGAAACCACTCCATCCAGTTCGGCGTAAAGGCTTTCGGCAGTAAGGCCCTTACCATTAACATTTGCCTTTAACGAAATTTTTCCCACCATTTGCTCATCACCAAGATACTTGCCTATGTCAAAATCGTTCAGGCTAACATCGCCCTCGTAAGAGGCCTTGTTCCTGTCCTTATCGTACTGAAAATGTGCATCAGCTGTGGCCGAGCCAATAGAGGTAATCAACTTTCCGTTACTCACAAAATCTGTAAGGAACCCATCGAACGAGCCCGCATAATATATCAGCCCAAGCGTATTGGCATTTACAGGCAACTGTAAACCGGGATAAATTTGCCGCAAGTCTTCGGCCGTGGTAGCCAGCCTGTCAATCCGGATATTGAGCGAGGTTTCGTAAATATTAGGCAGGCCGCGGGCGTAAAAATCACCTTTAAACATGGTGTGCCTGCTGGTCTTAATCTCTATTCCCCGCCCTCTCAGGTTATTAATGCGCCCTGCAATTTCGCCATTTATAAAAAATACATTGTGCTCTACCTTATCCAGTTTCCTGATAAAAAAATTGAGGTCACTAACAGCCAGTTTCGAATCGGAAAGTTTTGCCCTTATTTTTACTGAATTAAAAAAATCAGTAAAATCTTTAAATGAATTATAACTAAAACTCAGATAATCTTTTATTTCCGAACCCGGCGTGCGTAAACTTAATTTATCAAGCGTAATATCCTGAACAGATACCCGGGCATTGGTAGTAAGGTTATTAAGCACAAAGCCGCTACGCTCCTTCGCCGCAAGGCTTTTTATATTGGTAAAAATAGTATCCTGTATAATTTTCCCATCCTGGGCCAAAAGATTGATGCCACTGATATTAAGGTGCTTAAAATCCATCCCCCTTGGCAAAACAGCATCGCTGTTAAGGTCATCCATTTTAAAATGAGAATCAAAAAGCTTTAGCTCGTCAAACGTAATTAAAGGCCCGCCTGCCAAAAAATGGAACTGGGAAGTATCAACTGATTCATCAACTTTCCGCTTTAACAGTTCCATCGAAACATCAGCCTTATTCAGGTATAAAGATTTTATAGCTACCAGGTTCTTTTTAAGATCAAGCGTCTTCAAATCTATATTGCAGGAAGGTAGTTTAATCTTTAAGTCCATGTGGCCCTTTTCATCCAGGTAGCTGAAATAAGTTTGCTGCATGTTCAGGCTCTCCAAATCAATATCCCAGCTAAAACTGCTTGGCTTTCTCTGCGCATCTTTTGCTGCCTCTTTTTTAGTAGATTGAAATTTCTGAAAAACTTCAGCAATGTTGGTATTACCAACACTATCCCGGTGAAGGTGCAAGGTAGCTCCGTCAAAAAATATAGAGGTTACACTTACCTTTTTGCCCAGTAACGAAAATACTTTGAATTTCACCCGCAACTCTTTGGCCGCAATCATGGTATCGTGTTGCCGGTCTTCCATGTAAAAGTTAACCAGGTTGGCGTTATTGAAAAACGAAATTTCGACCCTGTCAATTGAAACTTTGGTCCCCAGCGACTTGGAAAGCATGACGGTAGCCCTATGCGCCAGGTAAGTTTGAACCGCATAACTTCGCACCAAAAGGAAGAAGCTGCCGGTGAGCAAAGTCAGGCATAAGAAAACCAAAAGCAGTACCTTAAATATCCTCCGGGTCAAAATTTCCTGTTTTAGTTAATAACGGCAACCCTTTTGCGCAGCATAAAGTGTACCATACCGGGCCAATATAACGTTTACCCCCTGTTTAATTTCACAAACAGGGGCGGTTTTAAGTTTCATTAGTATTTTAGCCGCCCATGAGTATCACCATACTGGCCATTGAATCATCCTGCGACGACACCTCCGCAGCAATGTGCAAAGATGCCAAAATTCTAACCAACCTGATTGCCGGCCAAAAAGTGCACGAACTTTGGGGCGGCGTAGTGCCCGAACTGGCCTCCAGGGCACACCAGTTAAACATCATCCCCGTACTTGATGCAGCTATCAAACAATCGGGCCTTAAAAAAGAAGATATCAATGCGGTAGCTTTTACCCGCGGCCCCGGCCTTATCGGTTCGCTGTTGGTGGGGGTTAGTTTTGCCAAAGCTTTTGCCCTGGCCTTAAATATCCCGTTAATTGAAGTAAACCACATGCAGGCCCATATCCTTTCGCACTTTATCGACAATAATCCGGCCTTCCCTTTCATTTGTTTAACTGTTTCAGGCGGACATACACAAATTGTTTTGGTAAAAGATTACCTGGATATGGAAGTAATTGGCGAAACCCTGGATGATGCTGCCGGTGAGGCATTTGATAAATGTGCCAAACTATTAGGACTGCCCTACCCTGGTGGGCCGTTAATGGATAAACATGCCAAAAGCGGTGATTCACAATCGTTTCAATTTCCCGAACCGCAGATACCGGAGTTTAATTTCAGTTTCAGCGGATTAAAAACCTCGGTGTTATACTTTCTGCAAAAAGAACAGCGGAAGAACCCGCAGTTTATATCTGAAAATTTAGACAACCTCTGTGCTTCCATACAACGCACCATTATTGACATTCTGCTTAAAAAGCTTGAAAAGGCTGTTAAACAACACGGGGTTCAGCAAATAGCCCTGGCTGGAGGAGTTTCGGCTAACAGCGAATTACGCAGGCGGTTTTCTGAACTGGGAGAAAAAAACGGGTGGAAAACCTACATCCCCAAATTTGAATACTGCACCGATAATGCCGCCATGATAGCCATTGCCGGTCATTATAAATATTTAAAAGGCGAGTTTACCACACAGGACTGCGAACCGCTGGCAAGGTATCACTTATAACAGATTTTAGAAGCGAGAACCAAGAACCAGGACGGAAAATCTACCATGCACTTGTATTCTCTATTCCCCTTCTCTTTTTTCAAAGAAAGGGGTGCCCGCCGCTTTGGGCGGACGGGGTGAGTTGGCTGTTGAGCCNNCCATTTTCGAAGAAGTTTCCTTATAACAGATTTTAGAAGCGAGAACCAAGAGCCAGGACGGAAAATCTACCATGCACTTGTATTCTCTATTCCCCTTCTCTTTTTTTCAAAGAGAGGGGTGCCCGCCGCTTTGGGCGGGCGGGGTGAGTTGGCTGNNAGCCATTTTCGAAGAAGTTTCCTCTTCACAAAACAAGAAATCGCTTTCCCCGTTTATCGTCAAATTACTGCCCGTGTTTAGTTTATTGCGTTCAATGCATATCTTGCAATCATAAATTTAAAGGTGAGAAGGATAGTTTTATTCATGTTATTGGCTATTTGCATTAAGGATATTAATGCACAGATTGTGCCCAATTTTCCGGGATTTACGTTCAGGTGGGCGGGCGGTTACGCATGGGCCCCTACCGCTGAAAACATTCCTGCCCCGCTGATAAACACGCTTACCCCGGCAATAGATCAGTTTGCCAACCTGGCCAATATAAACGCGCCAAACTCAACTAACCAGCTTGTGCATAATTCGTTTGGCCATGGCTTCAACCTCGGGCTTCGTTTTGGTTATATGTTTAATCCATATATCGGTGTAGACCTGGGTGTATCTTATGCCGAAAGCAAAACCATCTCGGCGTACCAGCAAACTATTTTATACCAACCCGATTCAGCAGGAAATGCTACTCCATCCGGTGGCTATCTTGATAATACTATAACGGCAAAAAGTCAGAGCCTGGTGCTTTCCCCCTCTGTCATTTTTGCATATTCCAAACCCAAATACAAATTCTATCCGTATTTGCGGGCAGGGCTTGCATTGCCGGTGTATACAGTAATAACCAATAAGCTGGATATGGTAATGGACGGTGTGGGTGCAACAAGTACCAGCTACGCCGCTCCTTATTTTTTGGGCGATATAACAACGGCAACCTACCAAACCGTTACTCAGTTTACCGTGGGCTTTAACGGAGCGGTAGGGGTTGTTTACAGGCCTGTTAATTTCATTAATTTTTTTGCTGAAATAAACGGTCAGTATTTAAATATGAAAGGCAATTATACCCTGCTTACAGAGTGGACCGCCGATGGTAATGACATGCTTGCATCCAGAGGCCCGTACCGCGAAGAAACCATTTATGTAAAAAGCCTTAACAGCCAAAGTAATAATGCCGCCTACAATCCAAATTACAATCCCAACCAGCCTAAACAGGATGTTAGCCCAGTCTTTCCTTTCAGCAACATCGGATTTAATATTGGCGTGCAAGTCGTCCTCAACACAAAAGTATTTAAAGACCAGGATGGCTTTGACCAGTACCGTGGCCCGAAGGTTAAAAAGGTAAAGAAAGTAAAGAAAAAGAAGAAAGTGGAGGAGGTTAAGCCAACGCAATAGGTCACATGGACATGGTAGGTCACATGGTAGTATTTATCTGTTATTAACCATCGCCGCTATAGCTTTTATAAGATATTTATTTCTGAGCCTAACGAGACAGAATTATTAAAACAGCTTTTGAGTAGTTTAGATGCCACCTTCTTTGGCTAAACCAAGTTACAAAATTTGTCATCTCCCCTATCTAAAGGAATTACTATACTCCAATAGCTTTTGTTTAGCTGTATTGATATCTATGGGAGTATTATATTTCCCACCGTGAGCAAGAGAATTTCTTGCTTCATAATACTCTTTTATTTTAGCAAAACGAGCATCACCCTTATCAATAAACAACTGAACTCGTTTCATTAAATGTAGGTTATCATCCTTATCGTAATCTTTTAAGATTAGCCAGCTGGACTTTGTTGAGTAAGCACCTGGCATTGAGACCTTTTTTAAAATTAACTCATTACTCTTTGTTCTGATAAAATCCTCAAATCGGGAAAACATAAACAAAAAATGGATTGCGT
Organism: Bacteroidota bacterium; assembly: GCA_003165895.1. Lineage (GTDB taxonomy): Bacteria > Bacteroidota > Bacteroidia > Chitinophagales > LD1 > Bog-950. Next base: position 10,535 of record PMXD01000387.1, read on the forward strand.
CGTTGCGTTGTCGCTTATCTTTCCATCGTTCGTATGCCTTGACCTGACCTTTTGAGAATGCTAACGTCTCTTTTGCAGTATAGTCCCTGTTTAGTTCTTCATACTGCTTAAAAATCCTAAAAAACTCTGTTACCAAACTCATCTGATTTTTAAATCTTCGGCCCTTAGAATAGAAAGTAAAGCTGTTTTATTAAAGGATTTGAGTTCGCCGCTGAACCCGTTTCTCTCAACAATTCTCCATATTGGTTTAGCAAAAGGTTGTGCCCTATCCACAATTTTATGGCTTCCAATTGTCGTGTTTAACTCAAGAGCACCATTAGCTCCAATAACCCATAATCCAAAAGGAGCTATTTTGCCTGCAAAGTGCTTTCCCCTATAGATAGTTCCAATATCAAGTTTAACAGGCTTTAAATCGAATCTGTCCATCGGCTCTTCGTATAACTCAAATTTTACATTCGGACTTACTCTTAGTTCGTATTCCGTTCCATTTAACCATTGACCAATTTCCTTATATAGTGAGTCGATTCTACGCTCCCAATCCTTAACCTTTCTTTCAACGGAAGCCTTATCTAAGGTTGTATTTAATTCAATGAAACTCATTTCTATTCTTTGTGCAAAGATACAAAACATATACGTTTTTCGGAAATCTTACCTTTGCAGGCTTAATTTATCGAGCTCCACAAAGCACAAAAAGCACCNNGGTGCTTTTTGTGCTTTGTGGAGGATATCGGATTCGAACCGACCGCAGTCCCGCAAAAAATGCGGGACGCTCTATGCCTAAGATGGAATTAAGGATTCGATATAACTTCTTCGTTTCTTGGATTTTATTTCTGATTCGCGCCTTACAGCCTCCGCCCTTGTTTCAAATATTTCTATGTAAACTATTTGCCAATTGCACGCACCCAGATTTTTTCTGACAATATGCTCATTAAGCCGTCTATTAACATCTTCTGTTTGACCAATGTAATAGCGGTCCTTTTCGGCAGAGTAAAGTATATAAACTGTATACAACATAAAACTAAAAATCCCGCTAATGCGGGATTTTGTGGAGAATATCGGAGTCGAACCGATTACCTCTTGCATGCCATGCAAGCGCTCTAGCCAAATGAGCTAATCCCCCTTTAATTGGAGTGCAAATGTATTTTTTGATTTCATTCTTTCAAATAGTTACGGCTTAAAAATATCAGACCGGGTAAATTTCATCTTCAAACTGCATTTTCGGGATATACCGTATTACTTTCTGATTCACTCCGCGCATTTTCTAAGGGAAGGCGGTCGGTTCGAATCCGATATCCTCCACACTAATGAAAAAAAAGGGTTCCGGCAATGAAGCCAAAACCCTTTTTTCTTTTCGTGGTCGTTGATTTTTGTGAACTATGTACATCCGCCTGCCTTTGTATTCAACTGAAAACCCCAAACAGAACTATTGCACTACCAGTTTTTGATTTAAACTGTTGCCGTCGTTATTAACAGATACGGTATAAACACCTGCCGGCAAAGACGGAATAGATATTAACTGGTTGGCTGAAGCGTTACCTGTGCAGGTTTTGCTGAATACCTGGCCGCCGATGGCGTTATATATCTGTATGCCTACACTTGCTGCGGGGTTGGTAAGGCTTACATATACCTGGCCCCTGGTTGGGTTCGGGTAAACACTGATAGTGCTGTTTGCCGACATATTTACCTCTGCCATTTCGCTTAAAGTGGTATTGCCGTTTAAATCAGTGGTGCCAAGCCGGTAGTACGATACCCCCTGCAACGGGTTAGGGTCAATAAGCTGGTAGTTTCTGGCAGAGGTGCTGTTACCGGCTGCCATAACGGTGCCTATGAGGATAAATTCCCGGGCATCGGCACTTCTTTCAACCGTAAAGTAATTGCTGTTTATTTCAAGCGCGGTTTGCCAGCTGGTAACCACTGTTTTGTTTACAGGCACTGCGGTAAATGAAACCAGGGTAACAGGCAGGGCTTGTCCACCGGGGTTATTATCACTACCGAATGTAAACGGACTGAATGTGCTGATATAGCCGTTACTTTCTAAACTTCCGCTACCGGTGCCCGTGCAGGCCGAACCGCTGATTACAGTTGAAGGCACGTTTACCCATTCGCCACCGGTGTAGTGTGCTATAGTAAGGTTCTGGCACTGTATAATATCGCTGAACGCCGCGCTGGTCCAGTAAAGTGTCAGTTGCACCGAATCAGTAGTTACACCACGTTCAATCATCCAGTATTCGTGGTCGCTAACCTGGTTAAGGTCGCTGTCTTTGGGATTAAGTGTTGAATATGAGTTATCGAAATACTCGCCGGTTACTTCGGTAGTAGCGGTGGTCATACCCGAAATACCTGCCTGGCCGTAAACGCCGCCTTTGCCGGTAGGGAAAACAAAATCATCGCTGCCCACTTTTACCATAGGCCCCGAAACATAACTGTAATACGAACCATTTACAACCGCGGTGCCGCTTAACATGCGCAGTATATTGTTCGTATCGGTATAAAGGATGCCGGTGGTGAGGTCCAAATAGCCTGATACCACTGTAGGCGCTGCGGGGCTAAGGCCCAGTGTTACGGTGCTTCCTACATTTGATATTTGCAGATAATAAAATGTGGTAGGCGTACTACCCCCAATAATTTGCGGCGTACTGAATTTCGATGCAAAAGTTGTTGCACCGCCCGCATTAAAGTTTCCTCCGCTGTTGGTCCAGCCACCGGGGCCGTTAATAACAATATTATTACCGCCATCGTCCAGCGTGCCTGCGTATAGGCCTATGCCCCCGGTAGTAAATGTGTTATATAAAGTTGAATATGCACTACTTGAATCCATAAACATATTACCTACTGTAATATTGGCCGTGTTGCTTAACCATGCACCGGTATCAAGCGTTAAATTTTGGGTAATAAGGCTGACGTTTGAAATATCGAAGCTGTTGGTACCGGTAAGCACCAGGTTATAATACTGTGCAGCGGTTACCACCGCAGGGTTTACGGTTTGCGAAAGAATAACCGCGCCGCCGCTAAGTGTGTAGGTACCTGACAGTTCGGGGTAAGTGCCGGAGGTGTTGCGCTGCAGCTGAAGCACCGATGTATCGGCCATGTTTAATGCTGCCAGGCCGCTGAGGATGTTGGGCCCTTCGTTTAATACAGCCGTGTTGTATATGTTAACGCTGTCATCTACCTGCACATCGCCCACTATATTTTTAAGCCCGTTATCAGATACTGTAAGATTATAATACGAATTGATAGGAGTGGTAATAACCTGGGTTCCGTTGCCGTTGTAAACAACCGTATTGGGCACAGCCGAGGCATCAAGCGAACCGGTATCGAGCAGGTTGCCGGTAACAGATAAATAGCCGTTAACACTGTTCAGCCAGGTGCTTGACGAATCGGTACCGGTTATGCCGCCATAAAAAACAATGCTTCCGTTATTGCTGATGGTTGAATTGGTTGATACAAAAAGCGAAGTATTACTGGCAGCAGCACCAAAGGTAAGGGTTGTGCCCGAGGTAATTGTTTTACCGTTGGTTATGGTTATAGTGGCTGAAGAGGCTGAAAAACTACCCGTACCGCTGATATTAGAGCCAATGCCCAAAAGGGTAATAGCTGCGCTTGTTGCGGCGTCAAGAGCGCCTGAATCAATAACATCGCCGTAAACCGAAAGTGTGCCGCTTTTTTGCAGGTAAATGCCGCCGGTGCCCACGGTTAATGAAGTGCCGCTGATATCAAGGTCCTGGAAAGCTTTGAATGTTGAACCCGGAAACAGGTAGCAGGTACCGGCAATTTCGACCGTGCTGCCGGTTGATGCCAGCGAATCGGCGGCGTTAAACTGAGTGTTGCCAAAAGTAATGGGTGCATTGGCCGTAATGGTGCCGTTGCCTGTAAAAATGCAGTTGCTGGTAGTGGCAAACGAAAGCGCATTGCTGTTATTGATAAGACCGTTGGCAATGTTTACCGTGCAGCCGTTGTTGGTATTAAATGCCGGGCCCGAGGTACCGCCGAATGTAAGTGAAGGCTCGCTGCCGTTAAAGTTAATGATGCCCGAACTGGTGCTCGATAAAGTTCCGCAGGCCATTATAAACGGTTTGTTTAATGTAATTACCCCGGTTGAAGTAAGGGTTACAAGCTGGTTGGCGGCTACGGTGTTGGCATCAAAATTTAAGGTGCCCTCTACTAACAGTAAACCGGTTGTAACGGTAACCTTTGAAACATAACTTGCGGTGCTTACCGTACCGCTTAACGAAAGGTTGCCGCCGACAATACAAGTGCCTCCGTTAACCGAAAGTGCATTGGTTTTTGCCGCCGTGGGCTGGTCAATAACCACGTTGCCGCTAACGGTTAAAGTATCGCCGTTTGATATGGTTAAAGTACGTGCTTTATTATAACCGTTGATTGTAACTGACGGGCAGCTAACACTGTTATCCAGTGTTAGGTTTACAGTATTGCTGGTGGCTGTATTACCTACCTGTATGCTGCCAAAAGCTGAAGAGCCGCTGATAATAGTTGTTCCGTTAAAGGTAATGGTGTTGCTGCCCTGGCTAAAAGTGCCGCCGCTGTTGGTCCAGTTACCGTCAACCTCAAAGTTTTCATCAGTTGTAAAAGTTGAACCTGAGCCCAGGGTTACCGCATTACCTATAACAACAGTTCCGGAAGCGGAAGCCAGTGTGGTTGATGCTGAAGCTGCTGTTTGCACGTTATATAATGTAAGGTTACTGTTGGCCGTAATGGTACCGGTGCCGCTGAACAGCGCTGTGCCTGCACTCCACGAGGCAGCGGTTGTGTTTACAGTATAGTTACCGGCAAATTTTACTGTTGCTCCCGATACAGCCGAAAGTTTATTATAGTCGTCGGTAAATGATGAGAGAAAACTTATTGTGCCGCCTGATGAAGTTGCTTTAACCGATTGGTTGGCTGAGGATATAGTAACCGAAGGTGTAAATACCACGGTACCCGATCCGCACTCCATAACATCGGTACCGCTGGTGCTCCAGGCAAGTGTACCTGCAACACTTATGGTACCGGTTGCAGCATTTAAAGTGTAGGTGCTGCCACCGTTATTGGGGTTAATGCTGCACGCCCCGTTTATAGTAAGTGTGTTGGTTGAAGATACAGTTAAGGTAGCCGCCGAAACCGTAGCATCGCCAATAGTAACGTTGTTACAGGTATAGTTGCCGTTTACTGTAACTGTGGTGCCGTGGGCAATAGTTACGTTATCTGAACTGCCCGGTACTCCGGCCCCGCCCCAGGTTGAAGAACTGCTCCAGATACCACCGGTACCTGAAGAAGTATAATTGGTAGCGTAGCCCCGCAAAAAACCGGATAGCAGTAATAGAAGCAACACTGCGCTACGGCGGGTTTTGAAATTAATCAGATATTGGTTTTGAAAAGGAGCAGGCAGAAATTGGTTTTCCATAATTTGGGGGTTTCGTGGATGTGCACCAAAAGTTGCTTTTGCTATATAGTCAGGTCAGAATGGGGAAGTTCTGTAAAGCTTCAGTGCACCATAATCTGTCGGGCATACATAACAATAGTGTGGTAATGGCAGGCACCCTTGTTATTATTTCGGGCCGCGGAATTTTGATAGCATTTTTTTATCATCATTCCAATACCCTGGCACTGCCAATCACCGGTTAAAGAATTTTTAAAACTCCTGAACGGGCAGATATTCCGGCAACGTTAGTTTTATATACGCCGGAATTTTAAAGTTGTTGCAGACAACACCCGAATTGCTATTGAAAGTGTAATTTATTTATTCACAATAACTTAGATGTTACAACATGTAATTTATTAATTATATTACATTGCAATAAAAAGACATGCGCACAACCCGAATATAGAAACCTGGCAATTTAAGCCTCCATTTTGAGTATTAGTCAAATGCAAAATTGACTTCTCTAAAAGCTTTGCCAGGTAATAAACAGATGGGGGCACCGTTTCTATTAATTTATTACCCGGCCATCGTTGTAACACATAACAATCAATTTAACATTTAAACCGGCCATATGTATACCAAACACAACGCCGGTTCGTAATCTACAATCTTTAATTTGCGAAATACATTGTTTGTTGTAACAAATATTTAACTTGAATGTAAATAACAAAGTAATTAGCAAAGAGAAGTATTAGCCTCCCTCCCTCCCAAATTAAAACCTCAATCCCTTTTTTACCGCCGGGTCACTTGAATTTATCACGTCCCCCTTTTTATTGAGCCCCCCCTTTTATTGTCAAAAAGTTCAGTTTCCGTCTCCCCGGGAAGTTGTTTTGGGTCTATGTTACTTTTTAAAGGGAAAACAATTACGCCTTAAAATGATTAGTTGCATTATAGTGGATGACGACCAGGTTGCATTAAACCTGGTTAAACACTTTGTTACCAATACTGACGGACTAAACTTGCTTCAGGCCTTTACGGAGTCTGTTGAGGCATCTGATTTTATTAGAAAAAACCATGCTACAATTGACCTGATATTTCCGGATGTAGAAATGCCAAATCTTACAGGTATTGAAATGCCCGCCTCTATCAAAGACTTTCCACCGGTAATTTTAATCAGCTCAAAAGAAAAATATGCCATCCAGGCATTTGACCACAGGGTTCTGCATTACCTGCTTAAACCTCTTGAATACAGCAAATTTTTAAAAGCTATTGAACGCGTATTTGTTGAGCGCATGGCTGAAACCAATCAGCTTGATTATTTATTTGTAAAAGAGAATGGATTACTGACTAAGGTAGGCTACAAGGATATCCTGTATTTTGAAGCCCTGGGTGATTACGTAAAAGTACATACCAAAGACAAAGCCCACGTTGTAAACAGCACCATGAAGAGCATTGAGGACAAATTGCGGATGAACCAGCACTTCATACGTGTTCATCGCTCATACCACATCAACCTTACTTACCTCCAGAGTTTTGATTCAGAAATAGCCATTATTTCAAACAAAACCATTCCAATAGGTAGCAAATACCGCTCAGAACTGCAAAATCGCCTGATGGTAATCTGATTCTTTTAAACTTTCTTTTTACCTGTTTGGTCGGTTTATAATACCCCTTCACCGAAAAAAAGCCGCTTCTGTCCTTTCTATCCGTATCCCATAAGAAAAAATATATGGCACGGAAAAAGACATTGATGATAATAGACGACCAGCCCAACACAAGACTGCTACTCTCCCATTTTCTGGGCAACTACTATACTATTATTGAAAAGGCCGGGGCTAAAGAAGCATTAGAAAGCCTGAATGAAGGGCTTAATGCCGACCTGATCATATCAGACATACTTATGCCTGATATGAGCGGAATAGAGTTCCTAACCGTTTATCAGAAACAGTCGCACCTTAAAAGCACTCCTGTAATTGTACTAAGCAGTGTTGAAAACAGTGCCGAAAGATTAAAGTGCTTTAAGTATGGAGCACGCGATTTTGTGATAAAGCCATTTAACCCTGAAGAACTTCATGTAAGAATTAAAAATCTGTTAGCAGCTTAAACAAGGGGTAATATGAAAATAAATTTCTACGCATTTTTCAAAAGAGGGTTTGATTTCACAGTGGCTTTTATAGCACTCTTTTTATTATCGCCCCTGTTGATGATAGTTGCTGCACTGATAAAACTCGAATCGAACGGGCCTGCTATTTACAGGTCGAAAAGAGTTGGCCAGCACTATAAAATATTTGACCTCATCAAGTTCAGGACTATGTGCGAAAAGGCAGATCAGAATACAGACCTTTTGAAAAAGTTAAATCAATACGAGTCTGAAGTTAAAACAACCGAAGAAACCGATGAATGCCCTTTTTGTAAAATGGCCGGCCATACCTGCTCACCCCTGCTGGTAAGCGACATGGGCACCATTTGCGAGAATTTTTACTTTCTGAAAAAAGAGAAAATAAATGCATTTTATAAAATAAAAGACGATCCGCGTGTTACACGCTTAGGCAAATTTCTTCGTAAATCCAGTATCGACGAATTGCCTCAGCTCATCAACATTCTTAAAGGAGATATGTCGTTAATAGGCAACCGACCTTTACCGCTTTATGAGGCTGAAAAACTTACCACTGATTATGCCATTGAAAGGTTCAATTCACCATCTGGCCTAACAGGTTTATGGCAGGTGGTTCAAAGAGGAAAGAACGGGGTAAACGAACTGGGCAGAATTAACCTGGATATTGAATATGCCCGCACCTGGTCGTTAAAAACAGACGTCCTGATTTTTCTTAAAACTTTCCCCGCCCTAATTCAGAAAGAGAACGTATGAAGCATTTAACCCTGATAAGATTTTTAATTGCTGCCATGCTAAGCGTCTGCATTTTCTGGCCGGCCGAAAGCAAAGCATCGGTTACCGATTCTTTAAGCATGGCTGCCGATTCCGGCGGCTTTTTGCCTTTGCCACCACTTGATACACTTATTCTGTGGGCTAAACTGCACAGCCCCCTGGTAAACGAACAGGATGCCCTGATAGCCAAAAACACTGCCGATGCACACCGGATGAAAAAAATATTACTGGATGCCGTAAAGCTGAATTCAGGTTTTCAGTATGGCAACTACGGCGACCCAACTGTAAACAAACTTTCAACCGGTTGGCAATCGGGCCTTTCGGTTCAATTTTCCCTTTACCAGCTTTTCGGATTTAAGGACATGGTTAAAGTTTACAACGGCGAAAAAACTGTATCCATGTATAAAAAGGATGAGGTTGAAATGGACATCGCGCAACTGGTAACCCAGTTGTATAATAATGTACATGGCCAGAAAGCAATTTTAAAAATAAGGAGTGAAGGAAATTATTCAGCCTACACGCATATGAAGATGGCCGAAAAAGAATTTAACGAGGGAAGTGTGGAGGTAGGCGAGTTAAGCCGCGTTACCGAAATATATACCAAGGCACAGGTGGATTATGAGCAGTGTGTAAACGATTTGAAGAATTATTATATGCAGTTACAGATAATTGTAGGAGTGCCGTTTGAGTCATATAAACAGTAGAAACAATGTCATTACTTGAATTTATTCAGCTTGTAATCCGGAACAAAAGATGGGTAGTTTATTTTCCCATCATTGTTGGTATAGGCGTATTTATATTAACCAGGAGCATACCGAAAGAGTATACTTCCGATATGATCATTTATACCGGTATCGCTTCCGGTGCCACTATGGATAACGATTTTGAAGGCAAAATTGATTTCCATGCTGTCAACTCGCGTTTCGATAACCTGATAAATATTATCGGTTCCCGGGAGCTGCGAAAAGACGTATCTATTAAACTGCTTACGTTTATGCTGCATAATCCTGACAAAATGGATACCATGCTGATGAATACCAAAAGCAGCCTGCTTGACGAAGTGCTCGACAAAGATTTTGTTGCCAAATATAAAAAGAAGGACCCCGAAGCCACTGAAGCCAATCTACACCTGGAACTTGACAGCGGTAAAAACAGGGCTGAGGCCTACACGCTGGTTTTCGGCGAAAAGAAAAACCCTTTTAACGTAAAAGTATTGGAAGATATAAAAGCTGAGCGTGAAGGATTCAGCGATATGCTAAAAATAGAATACAGCGCAAACGATCCGCTGCTAACCAAAAAAACACTGGATCTTACAAAAGAATTATTCCTGGACAAATATCAGAGCATGCGGGTAGGCGAGGCCAGTTCGGCCGTGGCTTACTTTAAAGAACAAACAGACCTTTCAAGAAATAAGCTGGGGATTTGTGAAGAAAAACTCAAAGCCTTCCGCAGTGCCAACAGGGTTATTAACTACTACGAGCAAACTAAGTATGTTGCTGATGAGAATGAAGATATAGAAAAGAAAATGTCTGACCTGCAAATGCAGTTAGATGGTTATGTAAACGCATTGCAAAAAGTAGAAGATAAAATTGGCAAAAGATTCCTGATACAACTGCAAAGCGAAAAAATAGTACGCACGCGCGATAGCCTTGCCACAGAATTTACCAGGACCGGCATGGATGCTGTAAAAAACGGTACCCAGCAAGGCTCAAATGCGCAGATTGAAGGCCTCAAAAACGCCCTGAAAGAAAGTATAGACAGGCTATATGCGCTGAATAACACTACTGAAGGTATACCGGGCAAAAAACTGGTTGAGCAATGGCTTGAACTAACCGTGGACAAACAGGAAACAGAATCAAAATTAAAGATACTGCTGGAAAACAAAACCAAGTTCGACAAGGTGTTCGACCAATATGCGCCTATGGGTTCCGAATTAAACAAGCTTGAAAGAGAAGTTGAAACCGCAGAGAAAGAATACCTGAACCTGTTGCATAACCTTAACCAGGCTATTTTACGCGAGCGTAACCTGGAGGTATCAGAAACAGTTGAGGTGATAGACGATGCCGACATGCCAGTGGTGCCTAATCCATCCAAACGGATTATTATGGTTATAGCCAGTGTTCTGGCCTGCGTTATTCTTGCTATAGTAATGCTGATTATAAGGCAATACCTTGATAACAGTCTGGCTTCGCCTATGCGCATGGAAAAACTGATTGGTATTACAGCGGCAACAGCATTTTTAACCCGTGTTGGAAAAAACATTGATGAAAAGGCAATTGACGAAATGGACCAGCGGGCACTGGAGCACTGGCAAATATCGCTCAGAGAAGTATTAGGTGATGAAGAAAACAAATCTGCCCTGATAGTACTGCCTTTTAATTGCGACCGCGGCCAGGTGCAACGCTATGTTGAGAAGATGACAGTTTATCTTCAAACGCTTGGTGTAGAAACAGCGGTTATATCAGCTAAGGATTATACTGAAAGTCAAAACAAACAATGCTTTGTAATTGCAGAAAAAAGCTATCCCGAATTACAATCGAAGGTTGTAATGGAAAATTCAAAGGTTATTTTCTTCTTTTTTGATGCCGCTCAAAAACTGGACGAGTACCAAATGCAGTTGTTGGAAAAATGGAAGAAAACGAAGTTAGTTGCCCGGGGCATTTTATTAAATACTTCCGAGCAGCACATTACCAAATACCTGGGCGAAATACCACGTAAGAGAAGCAAGTTCAGAACTTTTGTCAAAAAGCAAATAACGCGCTATGGAAGCTGATAAAAAACTGAACATTGTTATCTGGGCCTTCCCCAGCTGGCAGGGCGATTATATGAAAAGCACCATTGAGCTTGCCAAAGAACTGGCTTTGCACCACCGGGTTTTATACATTGATTACGCCTATACCATTAAAGATGTTATAGCAGCAAAAACAAACTCAGCAATTCCGGTTAAGCGCATCCTGAACGGCAACCAAAGTATAAAAAACGTATCGCTGGTTAATGGTGGAAATATAACAGTGCTTTCATTGCCACCGGTTCTACCCTTCAACTGGACCACTTCAAAAACCATCTATAGTTTAATTGAAAATATCAATAACAGTATCGTATCTAAACGCATAACACGGGCGCTGAAGGAATTGAATTTTGATGCTGATATTGTAATAAATGCCTTTAACCCGTTTTTTGGCAATGCTATTCCTCAAATCTTTCCGGGGTGCCCGGTTATATATTACTGTTACGATAATATTGCCGCCTCTGCCTGGGCGTCTAAACACGGCGCATGGCTTGAGCAGGAATTTGCAGCCAAAGTAAACGCAGCCATTTTTTCATCAGATGCGTTGAAAGAAAATAAAGGATGGAAGATACCCGGCTATGTAGTTAAAAACGGCGTAGATATCAGGATGTTCAGCAAAACAAACGGCACGGCGGTAATCAACTTATCAGCCAATAGAAACAATAAAGTGATAGGTTATGTTGGAACTATTGATGACCGGCTTGATTTTATGATGCTTGAAAAACTGGCAATCGCCAATCCTCAGTTCGACTTTCATTTTATTGGCAGGGTAATTACCTCTAAAGCCGAATCTTTAAAAGCTTTGCCTAATGTAACCTGCTTTGGTGCGGTAGAACCCGAAAAACTACCCGTCATGATGCAGCATTTTGAGGCCGCCATCATTCCTTTTGTGAAGAACGAATTTACCCGAAATATTTACCCCATGAAAGTGAATGAATACCTTGCTATGGGTATTCCGGTGGTCAGTACCAGCTTTGCCCGGTTTAACGACCTGGCCAATTACCTGGAGATAGCTGATGATGAACATACCTTTTCAGAAAAGCTGAAAGGGGTAATATGCAATAATGACGAAATGAAAAAACAAGCCAGGAAGGCGAAAGCCCATACCAATAGCTGGGAGCAAAAATCTTTAGAGTTCGAAAATATTTTAATGCGTTATGCTGGCTAAAATAAAATCCAAATTAAGCGGTAATATGTTGTTTTCAGTTGGGCACCAGCTGTTAACGGCCGTATATGGCTTTGGGTTATTGATTATCCTGTATCGTGTAGCCAGTAAAGCGGATATAGGCCGCTGGATACTTATTTCCTCGTCAGTTTCGCTAATGGACATGCTGATGCATGGTTTTTTACAAACCCCGGTTATCAGAAAACTCTCTATAGAACAGCCCGGTGTTAAATGGATAAATACCATCGCATCTAATGCCCTGTTTTATGCCCTTTGCATCTGGCTGATAGTTTCTGTTTTAATCTTAACATCCTCTTTACTTTACCACACCCGGTTGCTGCTGGATTTAAGGTGGTATGCGGCACTTGGTTTTTCTATGGCCTTTTATAATGTATCGTGGTGGATAGGCAATGCCCGCTCAAATTTTAAAGCTGTATTGATACAGCGGATAATTTTTAGCGTGGTATCAGTATCCATTATCCTGTATTTTGTTTTATCAAAAACAGGGCTTACCATACCGGGCATTATTCTGGCGCATTTTATTGGCTATTCAATAAGCGCTTTGTGCGCCTTTGTTTTTATAAACAAAATAAGCTTATCGCCAAAACTGATAAACCGGGGTTATCTTAAATTCTTTTTCAACTACGGTAAATTTACCGCCGGCTCAATGATGATGGGAAGCATGCTGCGTAACGCAGATATTTTTATGATTGATGCATTTATGGGCCAGGCAGCCGTAGCAGTTTATGGCACCGCCCAAAAAACTGTTGAAATATTTGAAGTTGCCCTGCGGGGAATTGCCTCGCACTCTCTTCCTGATTTCTGCAAAATAGCCCGGGATAGAAAACTGCTGCTTCAAAAATACATCAGTCTTACTTCACTCATTGTATTCGCAGCTTTACCACTGGGTTTCTTTATGTTCATTTTTTCCGATAAGGTAATTCAACTGTTAAGCGGTTCTAACGCATTCGGCGAAGCATCCATCATTTTAAAAGTCTTTATGGTTTACGTAGTCTTCCTGGTAGTTGACCGGATGACGGGCGTTACGCTTGAAGCAATGGGGCTTGCCCGTTATAACCTGGTTAAAACCATGTTGCTGGTAATAGTAAATATATCCGGTAACGCTGTGGCCCTTTATTTCTTCAGGTCGTTACCGGGGGTTGCTTTTGTAAGCATACTTGCAGCAATAACCGGTATGGTTTCCGGTTGGTATTTTATTCTGCAAAATGCCGGGCTAAGCATAAAACGGCATCACTTAGTTACAGGACTAAATTTTGTAATGAAATGACCCTCTCATCAAAAGATATTATTGCCTCTGCTAAAGCCAACCTGCCTATTCTGATTGCCGGCCTTGGGGTTGCGTTTATTTTTTATGAAGGCGATATACTTGCTCCCATCATTGTTATTGCGCTTGCCTTTGCGCTGCTTGGCATAATTGGCATAGTAAGCGATATCAGGTGGGGTTTTTATTTTTTAATGCTGGCCAGCTTTTTTTCGGTTGGTATTACGCGCTATGCGCCGCTACCACTGGGTTTGCTTATAGATGTTATTCTTGTTGCCATTTTCTTCGTTTATTTTTTAAAAGAGTTCAGAGATATTGATTGGAGCATACTTAAAAACACCGCGTTTTTTGCCGTACTGGGTTGGATGGTTATTAACTGCATGGAAATTTTAAACCCGGAGTCACATTCGTTCGAAGCCTGGTTTTACGCTATGCGGGGGGTATCGCTTTACCTTTTTTTAAGTATGCTTATCGGTTTTCTGTGCCTCACATTCAAAAAAGATTTTAACTGGTTTATCAACTTCTGGTTCATCTGCTCAATAATCGGCACCCTGTGGGGAATGAAACAACTTACCATCGGCCTTGATAAATGGGAAAAAGCGTGGCTTGAAGTACCCGGCAACCTTTCAACGCACATGTTATTTGGCCGTTTAAGAGTATTTTCTTTTTATTCCGATGCCGGCCAGTTTGGAGCATCGCAGGCACATACTTCACTGGTGGCATTTTTGCTTTCGATAAATGAAAAAAGTCGTTTTCGCAAATATTTTTATTGGGTTACGGCAGGCCTTTGCTTAATAGGCATGCTTATTTCCGGTACCCGCGGCGCCATTGCAATTCCCATTGTAGGCTTTTTCACCTATTTCGTTTTAATACGCAATTTTAAAATCATCGTTATGGGCTCCATGTTGTTTATGGGGGCCTTTGGTATTTTAAAATTTACAAGCATCGGGCAAGGCATTTACCAGATAAACCGGATGAGGACCGCGTTAAATCCAAATGATGCTTCTTTTCAGGTGAGACTTGAAAATCAAAAGAAACTACGCGACTATTTAAACCATCACATCCTGGGCGGCGGTATTGGCAGCGCCGGTTATTGGGGCAACCGGTTTAGCCCGGGAACCTTTTTGGCCAACCTGGCGCTCGATAGCTGGTACGTGCGTATTGCAGCCGAAACCGGTTATGTGGGTTTGGTGCTCTACCTGATAGTAATTATAGTTATTGTAGTTACTTGTTTAAAAAACATCCGGGATGCGCCTGATGAAGATACGCGCAATAAGCTGATTGGTATTTTTTGTGGGCTAAGCGGAATACTTGTTGCCAGTTATACCAACCAGGTATTCGGACAAATCCCTACAGCCACTATGGTATATATTTCCATAGTTTTTTTGACAAAACCCATAAAAAACGAACTTAATGAATCCATTGCCTAAGGTTTCAATTATTACGGTAAACTTTAACCAGGCCGAAGTAACCTGCGACATGCTGGAAAGCCTGCGGCAGGTTACCTGGCCTAACGTTGAGGTTTTTGTGGTGGATAACGCATCCCCCAAAAACTGCGATGTCATTAAGGAGAGGTTTCCGGAAGTGCACCTGATAAAAAGCCCTGTTAACTTAGGTTTTGCAGGTGGAAATAATATTGCCATTAAAGAAGCAACCGGCGATTATATCCTGTTACTGAACAACGATACCATTGTGCCTCCCGGTTTTCTGGAGCCTATGCTGGATACTTTTGCCCGTCATCCGGATGCAGGGATAGTAAGCCCCAAAATTATTTTCTACTATAGTGATAACCTGGTGCAATACGCAGGTACCAACCAGATAAACCCCCTTACCTGCCGTGGAGAAACGATAGGCTACATGCAAAAAAACGACCCAAAGTTTGACGTAGAATATCAAACGCATTTATGTCACGGGGCCTGCATGATGATTAGCAGGGCGGCAATTGATAAAATAGGTGTGCTGGATGAAAGCTATTTTATGTTCTATGAAGAGTACGATTACTGTGAAAGAGTAAAAAAAGCCGGTTTCAAAATTTTCTATAACGGGCACTCAAACATTTTACACAAGCAATCCGTATCCATAGGGGTCGATAGTCCTTTTAAATCATATTACATGGCCCGTAACAGGGTTTATTTTTCAAGAAAGAATTATTCAGGACTCAATAAGGTCTCAGCTGTACTATATTATAGTATGGTAGCCTTCCCAAAAAACGTTTTGAAAGAATTGATAAAAGGCAGATATCCAAACAGCATAGCCATTGTAAGGGGTTCATGTTGGAACATATTTAACAAGGTTGAACGAGTATAACACTAGTTTAACCGCCCAAAAAGCCCTTTTGTCGAATATCGAGCCCCTTTACCCCCACCTGGGTCGTAAACTAGGTCATGAATACAATCATGACAACCATCTGTACCCTCTTAGTGGCAATTTTAGCGTTCAATGCGCTATATCTGTTTGTCTTTTCTATAGCGGGCACCTTCCGTCAACGTCCTGAAAGTGGTAAAAAGGCTTCATTAGAACCTATCAAAACACTTGTTTTGTTCCCCGTATATAAAGAGGATGAAGTTATTCTTCAGTCCATCAAAAGCTTTATGCAGCAGAAGTATACCGCCGACCATTTTACGGTAGTAGTTATTGCTGATGAGCTAAAAGAAGAAACGATGGCATTGATGCGCCGTTACGGAGCATCCGTATGCAAACTTCCTGTTTCAGACAAAAGGAATAAAGCGAAGGCCATTAATTACCTTCTTGAACAAAATCCGGGCTCGTATGATAACTGCATTATTATGGATGCAGATAACCTGGTTGATGCCACTTTCTTATCAGCCATGAACGAGCATTTCTTATATGGCGCCAAAGTAGTTCAGGCCAGAAGGGTAGCAAAAAACAGCATCAACAACTTATCGCAGCTTGATACTTACAGCGAAATCATCAATAACCACATATTCAGAAAAGGGCAGCGCCAGCTGGGTTTCTCCAGCAGTCTTATCGGTTCAGGTATGGCTTTCGAATTCGAACTTTTTAAAGATGTAATGAAAGGAATGGATGTTTACTCAGGTTTCGATAAAGAGCTGGAGCTTCGTCTTCTCGAAAGAAAAGTAAAAATAAAATACGCCGAAGACATCCTGGTATATGATGAGAAAGTTGACAACCACCAGGTATTTATTAATCAGCGCCGCCGCTGGGTTTATGCGCAGATTCATTTTCTGAAAGCCAACTTCTTCAACGCCATTTATCAATTAGCAGTAAAGGGAAATTTCGATTACGCCAACAAAGTATTTCAGTTTATACTGCTGCCCCGCGTAATGAGTATCGGGTTTTGCGGGGTATTGCTGGTAGTAACCGCTTTTGTTGATACCAGGTTATTTGCAGCCACATCTGTAATTTCAGTAATGCTGGTTGTTGCGCTGGTAATACCGGTTCAAAATAAATTGCGAAGTGCAGCAGGGCTTGCAGCAATTGCCGACCTGCCAAGGGCATTCGCCAACATGCTGTTTGCCACAGTTACATCAGGTAAGGCTTCGAAAATTTTTTTACACACTCCTCATAATACCAGGTAATCATGCGCATAGGAATTGAAGCACAGAGGATTTTCAGAAAAAAGAAACATGGCATGGACATAGTTGCCCTGGAGCTTATTAAAGCCCTGCAACTGATTGATCAGGCTAATCAATATTTCATTTTCGTAAAAAAGGGTGAAGACAATGCCTGCATCAGCGAAACCGCCAATTTTAAAATAGTAGAAGTTCCCGGCTTGACTTATGCAGACTGGGAACAGGTGTTTCTGCCTATTTATATGCGCAAATACAAAATTGACGTTTTGCATTGCACAAGTAATACCGCTCCCGTGCTCTGCTCCGCTCCTACCATTATTACCCTGCATGACGTTATATTCCTTGAAAAACAAAAACAGGCAGAACCGGTAAGCAACTGGTACCAGGAACTGGGCCGCATCTATCGCAAGTACATAGTTCCTGCTTCTATAAAACAAACCAAACGCATTATCACGGTTTCGCACTACGAAAAGGACAGGATAAGCGATACTTTGAAAATAGGTGGCGAAAAAATAAGTGTGTTGTACAATTCATTCGGCAAACACTTTGAAATACCGGGCGATAAAAACCAGTTGGTTGACATTCGCACCAAATACAATTTACCCGAAGAATATATTTTCTATATAGGCAATACCGATCCTAAAAAGAATATGCCCAATGTATTAAAGGCATATACTAATTATGTTGAGCAAACAGATGCACATCTCCCTTTACTGATTGCCGATGTAAGCGAAAAGAACCTCGATTCGCTTCTAGAGAAACTTGACCTGCAACACCATCGCAAAAACATACAGCTTACCGGCTACATTTATAACTCCGACCTGCCTCTTATTTATGCAGGAGCCAAAGTATTTTTATATCCATCGTTGCGCGAAAGCTTCGGCATTCCGGTTTTGGAATCTATGGCCTGCGGAACACCCGTTATTACATCTAATACTTCAGCCCTTCCTGAAGTAGCAGGCGAGGCCGCCCTACTGGTAAATCCTTCAAACCTGGAGGAGATAACCAAGGCACTTAGCAGTTCTATCAGCAACGAAATTTTGCGGCAACACCTCATCGAAAAAGGGCTTGAACGCATCCGCGCTTTTAGCTGGAATTTATCTGCAGCCAATTTACTAACCATCTACAAAACCATATAAGTATGCAGCTATACTACCAATATCAAAAGCATTTCGAATCATGGTCATCAAGAAAAGCCGAGAAGGGTATACCTGATTACTTCGAGCTCCTCTCCTCGCTGCTCACTAAGCTTACATACCTTATTACCACACCGTTTTATTTGCGCAATGCCGAAACAGGTACCGGCGTTGTATGCCAGGGTAAGCCATCGTTACTGATTCAGGGGCGTTTAAAAATTGCCAGCAATGTTCGCATCTGGTCAACCATCCAGCAAACCCGTTTGTCAGTTTTCAGAGGCGCCGAACTGATAATTGGAAAAGGCACCTATATCAACGGCGCCCGTATCAGTGCAAAACATCATGTTATTATAGGAGCAAATTGCACCATTGCTCCCGAAGTGCTGATTATGGACAGTGATTTTCATGACATGCGCGATCAAACTAAAGAAGGACTATCACAGGCAGTTATTATTGAAGACCACGTTTGGATAGCTACACGGGCCACCATACTAAAGGGCATTACTATCGGGGCACATTCAGTGGTAGGAGCCGGGGCTGTGGTAACTAAAGATGTTCCTCCTTATACCGTAGTTGGTGGTAATCCTGCCCGTATCATAAAACAATTAAACTAAACTTATGTTAGCTGAAATAATTCTGTGGGTTTCAATTCTCGGGTTGATATTTATATATGCCGGCTATGGGCTGGTGGTTGCCGCAATAAATAAATTTAAGCCAACTGTGCGCGATGCCAATGTTGCTGAAAGCGAATTGCCGGAAGTTTCAATTCTGATAGCTGCATTTAACGAGGAAGAAATAATAAAAGAAAAGATAGAGAATACTTTATCTCTTCACTATCCCGATCAAAAGTTAAAACTGTATGTAGTATCGGATGGAAGCACCGATAAGACCAACGAAATTGTTTCTGGTTTCAAAAACGTCACTCTGTTATACCAACCAGCGCGTAAAGGAAAATCTGCAGCCATTAACCGGGCCATGCAATTTATTCAGGAACCCGTTACCGTTTTTACGGATGCCAATGTGATGATTAACAAAGAAGGAATAGTTGCCATTGCCAGGCACTATGCCAATGAAAAAATTGGTGGAGTATCAGGCGAGAAGGTTGTAATGCACGACGAGCGCGCTGCGGCAGCTTCTACCGAAGGTGTTTACTGGAAGTATGAGTCGTTTTTGAAAAAACAGGATGCCAGGCTTTATTCAATCGCCGGAGCAGCGGGAGAAATGTTCTCCATTCGCACCTCATTGTTTGAAATAATACCGGAAGATACATTGCTGGACGACTTTCAAATATCCATGAACATCATCCGCAAAGGTTACCGGGTTATATACGAACCGGCGGCATTTGCCAGCGAAAACCCTTCACTGAATATTGCTGAAGAGTACAAGCGCAAGGTAAGGATAGCCGCAGGCGGCATTCAGATTATTGAGCGCAATACAGATATTTTTAACCCCTTTAACTACGGTATATTTTCTTTCCAATTCCTGATTCACCGGGTAACCAGGTGGACCATTGCGCCTGTTTTTATTGTAACAGCCCTGTTAAGCAACATGTTTCTTATAAATTACAGTAACTTTTATACAATCTTATTCGTATTACAATTGGCGTTCCATTTAGCGGCACTGGCAGGTTGGCAACTGGGCAACCGTCAGATTAAAGTTAAAGCCCTGCATGTTCCGTTCTATTTCGAATTTATGCATTACTGCGTAGTAATGGGCTGGATACGGTATTTTAAAGGGAATCAAAAAGCAACATGGCAAAAAGCGACCAGATTATCTTATAACTAAATAAATAAAACCAATATGTCACAAGCTATTAAACTTAATTACGGCGACAACCAATACCTTTTAAGCGAGCGGATGCAAGCCTTCCCCGCAATGGGCAAATTGTTGAACCGAACCATGGGTTACACCAATATTGGTAACTACGCCCGTGCACAAGTATTCAGTCAACACATCAAGAAAATTGATTTGGCCAAAGCCAATAAGGTTTTGGACCTGGGCTGTGGTTATGGCGAAAACGCCATCATGATGTCAAAGGCATTAGCAAATAAAGATGTTTATGCTTTGGATATTGACCAACGCGCTTTAAGCAGAATAAGGCTTGCAAAAGATAAACTGCATCTTGATAACCTCACTATCCATGAGGGCAAAATAGATACGTTGCCCGTAAAAGATTTAGACCTCATTTATTCGGTAGATGTATTTGAGCACATACCGGCGCCTGAAATGCCTTTTGCCGATGCATTCAAAAAGCTGAAAACAGGCGGACACTTGCTGGTTAAAATCCCGAATAAAGTTCAACGCACTTTCTTCGCACCGAAACACTTCGAAGAACATAACCAATGGGTTGACCATGAACATCCCGGCCAGGTTTACTTTTTGAAGGAACTTGAAGACAGGTTCCGGAAGGAAGGCTTTAAAGTGGTGTATTCGTGCCAGTCAGACGGCATGCTTGCAAGGTTGGCCTGGGAGATAGCCTACTTTATGAAAAAGGGCGGTGCAATAACACAATTAATGGCACTGCCATTCTGCAAACTTTTAGTAAAAATTGACCTGCTTACCCATCCTAATGGATCAAGCAATGGCAATGCCATTACTGTTATAGGACAAAAAGTTTAGTAAATTTTATTCACTAACAAAAGGCAAAAGCCGCATGGTATCGGGGGATACCGGCGGCTGCTTGTCGTTATAACCGGCAGATTGTGCAATTTGCACAACACCTGATGGTATAACTTGATAGAAATTAATCTATACTGTCCGGGATAAAAATCAGGGGAG
>PMXD01000300.1 GCA_003165895.1 Bacteroidota bacterium
CAAAAAATTTGGGTAAGGCATAGCAGGGGACGGAAGGAGCGGCTGTCAGGAATGCGATAATTTGGTATGCACCCTAACTAAGGAGGCGATACCCGCTTTCGGTAAAAAATACTACATTACCGGTAAATTATACCAGATGGCAGGATTGACAACAAGTAGATTTGCTACCGAAATGGGTGAGGTAATTCCTACTTACGATATCTGCACTATTAAGCAGGATAAATTTGCATCGGATGATTTGATGGTGAGCAGGTTTGCCACCTATTTAAAAGAACGGAAAGCACTGAAAAAACCGCACCGGCATAAATTTTATCATCTTGTATTTTTTACCAGGGGCAGCGGTCAACATCTGATAGACTTTGTAAAATTTCCGGTTAAGGCAGGTGAGATTTATTTTATGGCTCCCGGTCAGGTACATAGCTGGGATTTTAAAGGAGAGCCGGAGGGCTNNTTCGGAAACTTTCTTCCGCTCGTTTTTGCTTGACCACCGTTTTTTAGAGCGGTTCTCATTTTTTTCGGGGATTGCCGAAGAGTGCGTTGTGTTTCTTACCAAGACGCAACAACAGGAAATGACGGAATTATTTGAGCGGATGCTGAAAACATTGCAAATTAAAGATGAGTTGGCGAAGGTATCGGTAAAACTGCTGTTGTTAGAGATATTTATATTAACCGTAAGGGGTAACAGCCATAACAACACAGCCAAGCCCCGCGAGAGTGGCAATATTGTAGTGCGAAGTTTTCAGAACCTGGTGGAGGAAAAATACCTTCAGTTGCGTATGCCGAAAGATTATGCAGCACTGCTGTTTGTTACACCCAATTACCTGAATAATTTATGCGTAAAAGCACTGGGAACTCCGGCCGGCGAAGTAATACGTAACCGGTTGTTACTGGAGGCCAAAAGGCTTTTGGTAAACGGGGGCACTACCATTTCGCAAATTGCCTATCAGTTAAATTTTACCGACCACTCGCATTTCAGCAAGTTCTTTAAAAAGTCAACAGGCCAATCACCGGAGGAATTCAGGAAAAAACATTTGGAATTAACTTAAACCATATTTTATGAAAGCAGCTCAAACCATAACCTACAATCCGCAACACAGCGGAAATTTTATGCACGTATTGCAAGGAAGGTGCCCCCGTTGCGGCGAGGGAAAGTTCTTTGAATCCTCAAACCCTTATAGCCTGCGCCACATGCTGGAAACCAAAAAGGAATGTTCGCATTGCCACCTCAACTTCGACCCTGAACCTGGTTTTTACTGGGGGGCTACTTATGCTTCGTATGCGTTTACGGTGGCATTTAGTGTGTTTACCTTTCTGGTTTCAACGGTTATTTTCGGGTTTATGAATTCGCTGAACCTTACCTACGTAGCGGTTAATGCGGCATTGCTGGTTGTTATCAGCCCCATATCGTTCAGATTTGGGAGAATATTCTGGTTGTGGTTGTTTTATAACAGAGAAGAAGTATAGGGAATTTGCCTCATTGTCAGTCAAGACACCAGTAGTGTTCGAAACTTGCAAAAGTGCCAACAGCCGGCCTCACCCGCCCTTCGCTTCGCTGGGGCACTCCCGCGAAAGGCGGGATGAAACACCTCTCCATCGCAAGCGATAGAGAGGGTACAGGATAAGCTAATTTTGGCTCATGTTTTCAGGTTTCGAACAGTAATGGTCAAGAGACTTGCCTATAATAAAATATAAAGCGCCCAAACATAACAGAGCATGTTGAGCACAATAAAGGAAGAACGCAATGTTTGGATTTTTTCGAATTTGTTGAACAGCCGGGCAAGTTCATGTTCATCGGTCAGTTTTTTCTGGCTATGGTATGTGGGGGCAGCGTGTGTGGTGCAAATAGTATGACTAATTGCACATGCGGCGGCTAAATAAAGCGGCAAAGCACAGGATTGTTCCGAGTGTTGCACCCAAACCATTATGGCTGTTACTATGCACGCTAATGCGGCACCTAAACCCAATATGGCGTACCAGATAACGCCGTTTTTTAAGTCAGCAGCTTTTGCGTATGCAGAAAATGCCTTTACACCAATAACATGCCGGGCCGGCAGTTGTTTGATGGATTGATCGAGCGAGGCACCACAGAGCAGCCCGGTCAGGGTAGTGGCTATTATCAATGCGTCTTTTACCGGCGTATCGAGCATGGCAAATAATTTACAGCAAAGCTAGGCGATTTAGCGGTAAGATTTCCCTTACATTTACCCGGTGTTTATTATATGTATCTGTTATTCAGAATAACGGCTGCTCTCCTATCCCAGGCCAGCTACAAAAAATCCCTCAACTGCAAACCACCCGGCAAAGGTGGGCGGATGCAGTGAGGGAGGAGATTAACACAATCATATCAGCCATCCTGTAACCCAAAAATCCTATTCTGCCGCATTGTTTTGAGTTGCGGAGTAAGTTCCCTTCATTTTTTATTGCATTACCAAATTATCACCAAATGGTTACTAAATAGCTTTCAGTATAAACCACATTTGGCAGAGTGAGTTTTTAATTGCCATATTGCATCCCCGAAAATGTTATAAAATATAATTTCAGCTTATGAAGAACTTTTTTATTCTGTGTGCAATTATTTTTTGTTGTGGCAGTAAACTATCTGCCCAAACTCCGTATTGCGACTCGACGCTCTGGAACCACGTTTACCATAGCTACCGCCTGGTAACGCATACGGACTGTATGACAGTAACCGGCCACATATACGGAACCCCATACAGCGAAGCAGACGGAGATTATCATATCCGCCTTTTGCTCGATAACCAGTATACCTATATGCTTGACAGCATGAATAATGTATCGGAAGATGGCTGCCTGGTGTGCGAACCTATTTGCGTGGTTACACCCACCCAGACAGATGCCATTGCGCCCTGCACCGGTTATACCAGCAACGTTTACCTGCCAAATGCCGACGAGTACGTAGCCATTACGGGCCCTTATGTTACCGATAATGACCACGGCTGGAACGAAATACATCCGGTAACCAGCATTGTTATTTACCACCCCGCAGGCATTGCAGGCGAGCCAGGGCCGCTGCCCGATTTAAAGGTTTTTCCGGTACCTGCTACCAACGCTGTTCATTTCAGCTTTGCTGCAGCGCCGCATACCACTACTTACATCAGCCTGTATACCGAAGAAGGCCGCGAAGTAGGTGATTATATGCTTGCCGAAACCAGCGAATTTATTTTAAACACCACCTACTGGCCAAGTGCCACCTACATCTACAAAATCTCGCAAGGCAAAGAAACCCTGAAGAGCGGTAAGTTTGTTGTGGTGAAATAAAGGTTTATCAGACTTCATCGGGAAATAGCCAACAGCCAACTCATCCCGTCCTACCGGACACCCTTCTCTTTGAAAAAAGAGAAGGGAACAGCCAATACAAACGCGGACTTCAGATTTATGGAGGAGGTCAATTGATTCGTTTCGCGAGGTATCAGGGTTCTTCGGATAATGCCAAAATACATTTATCGCACGGAGAGGAATACAGAGTAAACAGCCGGGTAATACAGCATGAATATTCCTTTTAACGATTTTCCGAAGAGGCCTACTCTGCTTATGGATGTTTTACGACAAAGATGGGTTGTACCCGCTACACAAAAAAATCCCTCAACTGCAGTCCAACCGGCAAAGGGTTCTTCATCATTCCGATATTCGATCAGGCTTAATTCTCACCTTCCCCTACGCCCCCTCCAGAGGGGGATAATGGCAATTTTCGCATAGCGAAAATTGGATTGCCCTTAGTTCACCATGTTTGGAACACCTATGGTTTGTAATGAGTGTTTGTTGCGACATTGGGGACGAGTTGGAATAAGCTGGAGGTAAATACTATAGCCGGAGGCTACAAGCATAGGAGCGCGTAGCTTCCAGCTACGCTCAAATTTGGATTTCAATATTTTCCTTGCTGCTATTTTTGAAATTTTAATGTAAGGCCGGGCAAAATGGCGTGTTCGTTATCAGCAGCGTTAATTGAACCCGACGGCATAAACATTACGGCAACTCCGAATTGAATGTTGTTGAGTGGTGAAAAATCGACATCCTGTTCCAGAACATCTGCGGTTTTTAATGCGCGCTTTAACATCATTTGCCATCCTGAACCGGTCCAAACCGCGTTAGCGTTTACATCCCCTTCGCCACCGGTAAAGGGAGCCACAATTGCGCCCGGTATCCAGGTTGTCTGATCATTGTTGCCAATACCTGTACCCACCCATTGATAAGTGGTGCCGATATTAGGGTTAAGAATAGTGCCGCCTTTTAATGTAAGTATCCCATTAGAGTCCACCGCAATAACCAGCAAAGCCGCATTGGCAGTGTCGGCCGGCAGTAATGCCGCATTAGTGTAATGTGAGCCGGCCGGCTTTACCCACAAAGGCACATTTTCCGGTATCGTTGTGCCGGTAATATTAAGCGTTTGCACATTGCTGAAACCACCTGTGCCATTGGTTGGCGCATTCGAAGAATAGTTGGGAGGGTTTCCGCCATCCGGAACAGATTGGTCAGGTTCAAATCCATCATTACCTTTTGCCCCTCCATTCCAATCCATGTAGCTATCATATAACTGGTCGGTTTGCGGTACTTCGAACATTCTTGAAAACCAGACATCTAATTTTTCGTTAGGCGCGTTGGTATGCATTACATTAGTTGTACTGGTAGTAATCTGATGTGTAACCGGATCAACTGCCATAGTTGCTTCACCCAAATGGCAGGCTCCATAACAAGATTGACTTGTAAAGTCGGCGCAGGAGTTATTGATATTGAATAACATCATAAATCCATCCGAGACAAAACTCTGCATAATTACTTTTCCGTTAACATCATAGGTAGGGGCCGACTGTCCCTGCGCCCATTGTTTTGTAGCCGGAATAAAAAACCAGGGTGAGTTTTCCAGGTTAGGTTGTGCGGCCTCCCATGAAATCAAAAAGTAGATGTAGTTGGCATCGTACATGGATTGCATTGAAATTGTAGTGCTGTTGCCGATAAAACCGTTAAACGCATTAGTCCCACCTTCCACATCAGGCACAGTTGCCTTGCCGGTAAGCACAGGGGCATTTTTCCACAAGGTTGCATCGGCACCGCTCCAGGTTGCGCCGCCGGTAACAAATTTTGGAGCTATAGCAGTTTTTACGGAAGTAAGGACGTTACCAGTGGCAGGCGCTACATTTAACCCCTTATCGTGCAGGGTGCAATTATACAACCCAAGTAATAAGCCGAACATTAATCCAATTACAATAAATTTAGTTTTATTTTTATTCATGTCTTATGATTTTAACAGCATTGTATTATTTTGTCAATTAAATCAAATTTGCTTTAATAAGAAGTTGTATTGATTCACTGCAAATTTTGAAAGATTTATCACTGTATTGTATGATTTTTATTGGTTGTAAGGCTGCGATAACACATAATTTGATGTGATTAAATACAGACATGCAGTTTTTGCCTGAAAGGGGCAACGTAGGGCGCTAAGTTGAGAAGGGGAAACTTTATTTGTTATTGCGGTGGTTTGTAAGGGGTGCCAATTGGGGACATTGGGGACGGGTTGGGACAAGTTGAAAATACAGTAGCCGGAGGCTACATACCTATTTAAGCGTAGCTGAAAGCTACGCTTAAATGGAGACGCGTTGGGCACTTGGTGTAGTTTGATTTTCTTACTTTTGCAAAATGATTATTCAGCCTGCAGCCGAAATTAATGGGTTAAATGTTTCAGATTTAAAACTGAAAGGGTTCAGAATACACGAAATATCACAACCCGTAAATCCGTCGTTTACCCGTGGCAGGCGCGATTTTTATAAAATAGGCCTGGTAACCGGCAATATGACAGTTTACTACGGCGATAAGATATTAGAAATAAATGATACCGTCCTGTTTTTTGTCAACCCCAATGTTCCCCATTCCGTTGTTCGTCATTCTAAAAAGACAACTGGCTATGCCTGTCTTTTTACCGAAGCTTTTATTACAGGCAGAGAGCGGACAGAAATTTTGAAAAACTCCCCATTATGTAACCTGGATGTAACTCCGGTAATTCCGCTTAACAAAGAACAGGCAGTGTTTATGACGGGTCTTTTTCAAAAGATGCAGTCAGTACACAGTGGTGCCTATGATTACAAGAATGAATTGCTCAGGAGTTGCATAGAGCTTATCATTCACGAAGCGCTGAGAATACAGCCACCACAAAATGGTTTGCCATATAAAAATGCAGCTACAAGGATCACAAATCTGTTTATGGACTTACTGGAAAGGCAATTCCCCATTGAAAGTACCGGAGAGCCCCTGAAGCTAAGAACCGCGCAGGCCTTTGCCGGTAAACTTTCTGTACATGTTAACTACCTTAACCGCTCGGTAAAGAAGGTAACTGGCAAACCAACATCCGTGCACATAGCAGAACGTATAGCCGCAGAAGCGAAGGCCCTTTTGCTATATACCGATTGGAGTGTGGCTGACATTGCATATGGTTTGGGTTTTGGCTACCCAACCTACTTTAACAACTTCTTTAAACGGGTAACCGGTACTACCCCCAAATCTCTCAGGAAAGAAAAGGTTTGAAAATCATACTTTTTGGTTTGATTCCTGTTAACACGTAACCGCATTTTAAGCGGAACTTTGTGTCATAATTAAAAACAAAAGCATTATGAAAATTTTAGTTACCGGTGCTACCGGAAAAGTAGGCAGCAGATTTGTTGCGCGCATTTTAGCAAAAGGTTACAACGTTCGTATTTTAGTGCGTGATGCAGCTAAAGCATCGGCATTAGCTGAGCACGGTGCCGAGGTTATCGTCGGGGATTTAAATAATGCAGATACTTTGTCCCCTGCTGTAAAGGATATTGATGCAGTAATACACATAGCTGCATACTTCCGAACTTTTACCGATAATGAAGGTATTATAAAGACAAATCATGCCGGAACTACAGCACTTGCACATGCATCCATTGCAGCAGGTGTAAAGAGATTTATTTTTGTGAGCACCGGTAACGTATACCCACCCAATAGCCGGCGCCCGGCGAAGGAAGATGATGTAGTTAATATCAATGACCCCAGGGCATACTCCAGCAGCAAAATTGCTGCTGAGAATGAACTCATTTCACTGCACAAAAGCCAGGGTTTTGATATACGCGTACTGCGTTTAGGTTTTGTTTATGGAGATGGCGATCCGCATATAGAAGAGATAATACCTGTAATGAAAAAATGGAAACGTCACTCCGGGTCAAGAATGCACATGGTGCATCATTTGGATGTTGCCCAGGCTTTAACTATACTACTTCACACCGACGGACTAAATGGTGAAATATTCAATGTGGTAGATGATGCGCCTATCAGCTTGTATGAACTTATTGATTCTTTTGGACTGGCAGCTGATACATTTGACCCGGAGGAGGGCCCATTAGCTAATCCATTTGAAGGCATCATGGACACTACGAAACTCAGGAAAAGGACCAGCTTCAGGCCACTTGTGCCAAGTTATTATGTGGCGCGCGATTTGGACATTTTGTAACTGTAGGTCTTTAACTTGTTGCGCCACTTCAATCCTCATCAAACTATGCAAAAGGTTAAGAAGCAGAGGATTTCTATGGTTCTTCATCATTCCGATATCCGTTCATGCTTAATTCTCACCTCCCCCTACGCCCCCTCCAGAGGGTAGAGACGCAAGATTTTGCGTCTTTTTTACGGCGGCCCGTCATCAATCAGGAGACGCAAAATTTTGCGTCTCCACATTGGGGTTGTTGTTACGGGTGGAGAGACGCGATGCATCGCGTCTCTACGGGCAATTTGCGTGTTATTTTTAGGTTTAATGCATATTGGTAAAAGCATAAACGGGCTTGAGGGGAAAACGCATTTTATGTGCCTTAAAATCGAAAAAAAACGGTTGTCACTGTAACCGTGCTGTAACCGTTAAAGTGGTTGATAATGAGGGAAGTAGTGTGAGAAAAGTGTAACCGTGCGTGATGGTTACATGGGCTTTTCGTTTTGTTGAGCGGGGTGAATACAGAACAGCCTAACCACCTCCAGGGCTTGGTTCGGCTTCGCTCACCATGACATCAAAGGAGGAGAGTTAATACAAACGGCCGTCCCGGCTGTTGCGTGAGGGATAGGAGCGGAAAGCCCCCCGATAAAAAATCGGGATAAACTCCACGACGCTTTGGGAGCGAGGAGTTCCCGATGAGGCACCGGGATAAATTCCGCGGATAGCCTGACCCGAGGCCCTGCGAGGGGCACGCCCAAATAATTACGCCCTTCAATTTACATAGTGTTTAACTGTAAACTGAAGGGCGTTTGCTATAGTATATAACTAACTACATTTTTATAAAGCGGCTGCGCATGGTAACGTTAGGGGCAGATACTTCGAGCAGATATACGCCACTGGCCAGGTTATTAATGTTGAGCTTTTGCGTATAACCGGTTTCGGTTACCAGTTGTCCGTTTACGTTGTAAACAGAAATATGCTGTGGTATAAAGTCGGTGGTTTTAATGGTTAGCTGGTCGGTTGCAGGGTTAGGGAATATTTGCATTTGTGGCAGGCTTGCTGTTACGTTGCTTATGCCCAGCACTGCGTTGGTGGTTATGCTGCGCACTTTAGTGCAGCCTTTGGCATCGGTAACGGTAACGGTGTAAGTGCCGTTGGCAAGGCCGGTTACTGTGCTATCGGTGCCACCGGTGCTCCAGCTAATGGTATAACCGGCGCCACCGGTTACTGAAACACTAACACTGGCATTGTTGCCACTGGTTGCACTATCGGCGGTAAGCGTTAGGTTAAGGTTGTTCTCGTGCGTAGTAAAACCAATAATATAAGGAAGTATCTTTTCGAGCCATGGATTTACACAGTTCTCATGCGTATAAGGCCCGCCATCATATTTCTGGGCAGTAGTGTCGCCTTCGGCCCGGAAATAAGCATAGGTGAACAAGGTGCTTTCAGAGTCTACCTGTTCGTCTTCCAGGCAATAGGTCATTAAAATGGGGGCTTGCGGCAGCCAGGCATATACATCGTTATCGCGCAGGTCTATACGTAGCGGGTCGGTAGCAGAATCGTTAACGTAGCTTAGCAGTGCGGTATCAACAATAATAGAATCTATGTGGTTAGGCAGCATGCCATTAATGGCGCCGGTGCTGGTGGTTTCGGCGTAGTAAAGCGGAGGCAGGATTGAATCCCACGGGTGTTGAAGGAACCCCGACACATTGGTATATAAATTGCCATATACGCTTTGATAAGCAAATATCAGGAAGGGTATGTAAGCAGGCTCGGCATAAAAGCTGTCGTTAGCTAAGCCTGCAGATTGTATGCCCGACATATTATAAGGGCCCGAACCCGGGGCTGAGGCAGTAACCGTAAGTTGCCCGGCGTAGTTTTCCTGTATGGCGCGGTGGGTGGCCATGCAGGCATGCCCGCCCTGCGAGTAACCGGTAAGGAACAATTGCTGGCTGAGTTCAACATTGCTATCGGCCGCAAATTGTTTGGCTGCAAAAATAAGGTCGATACCCGCCTGTGCTTCAGAGCGCGCATGGATATAGGGGTGAAAACCCGGGCTTACACCCAGCCCCAGGTAATCAGGCGCAAGGGAGTAATAGCCCTCAGAGGCAATTATCATTACTACTATTGCTTCGTAGTTTAGGTAGCTGGGCACATCGGTGCGTTGCAGCGTGGTGCCGTGGTCGTACATGGCTATGGGCAGCGGGCAGTTTTGAACATCGGGCACAATAAGCAGGCCTGAGGCATAGGTGCTGTCGGTTCCCTGCGCATTCTCGGTTTCGTAAATTAAACGGTAGCAGGTAATACCTGTGCTTGAGGAAAGCGGTATTTGGTTGTCACTAAAATAAGTAGTTAGCTGCGAGGCAGAATACCGCGCTAGTACCGTATCGGATATTAAACGTTGTGCTGATGCATTTTGCATAGCAACCAATAACAGAAAGGCAGCTATAAAGGAAAGTTTTTTCATACTATTATTTAGGTGGTATAAGGAAATCGTTATCCGAAGTTAAATAAAAAAATCAGTTTGCAGTTTTCAGTTCAGGCAGGGGAGCATACCATATTGTTGCACACATAAAAACTCTCTTTGTTTGAAGCGGAGCTCGCCCCTTCCGTCCCCTTCCCGCATAAGGTGCATATGCGATAGCTATCGGGACTTCGCTTGTCCACCCTCTCCCTGCTGCGCATAGAGGGTAAAGGGGAATTACGTTGTTATACTATTGTATTTGTCCGTTTTGGCGGGCGGTTTGGTATTGTTGCCATTGGTCGGAGGTGAGGATGGATTTTAGCTGGTCATCGCGGCCGGAACCCTGGCGCACTGTTTTGCGTCCTCCACCGGTGTTTTGCACGCCGTAAAAGTAGCTTCTGTTTACCTGCAGAACGCGGTTGTATTGGTCTTGCGAAAGGTTAACTACCGCGTTTAGTTTATCGGTAGCGTCTTTAGCACGGGCTTCGATATCGGGGTTGGTAGGCTGTTGGCCGGTTGAGTAGCTGGCGTTAACGCCTTGTGCAGATATGGCTGCTGTTGTAAAGGCCAGGGCCATGGTAATGAAGATTAGTTTTTTCATAAGTGGGTGTTTTGTGGTTCGAAGATATAATGTTGCAGTGAATTAACCAATAAGACAATTAGCCTTCCGCATAGACGGAGTGAAACAAATGTGATAATTTAACGACTTTAAGGAATTGCCAGGCTGTTAATAACAAGGCAATAAAAGTTAAATATGGAACGCGCCTGATATGGGTTGAGGGGCAATAGTGTTATCTTTGTATGGTAATGAAATGGATAGCTGTTTTACTTGTATCATGCATGTTTGTGCTTACCGTTCAACCGGTGATGAGTAATGTTTATGCTATGACGAAGCATCACACTTGTTGCGACCACAGTTGCTGCAAAGATAAGCAGGCGCCCGGCCGGTGTATGCCCGAGAGTTGTAATGCATGTGCAACCTGTGCCAGCTGCCTTGGTTTTTTTAATGAGAGGCAGGGTTTTAAATTTAATACTTCGGATGGGGCAAAAGTGTTTGCTTCGACCGATACTGAAAAACTTGTTTCTAACTACCTGGCCAATTGTTTTCACCCGCCTAAAATGGTTTAGTCCTTTAAAAGCATTTTAAAAGATTAATAACCATTAAAAAGTAAAAACATGAAAAAGACAATTAGTGCTGTTGCTGCAATTTTATTAATTGCAACCAGCGTTGTGTTTGCCACCGGCCACACAACAAAAAAAGCAAACGATTGCTGCGTTAAACATAGCAGCTGTTGTGCACCGGGCAAAGCCTGCTGCGCTAAAAAATAATTTGCTGAACATTGATTACAATGGCCCGCCGCGCAAGTGGCGGGCTTTTTTGTTTGGTTGGGTGTTGAAGATAAGGGTGTTTTAAAAAGATACTTTGGTACGGGCCACCCAGCGGGGCGCGCTGCCCGTATGCTGTCGCAGTAACGTATTTAGTTGAGCGGTGTGATGCTGCACGTGCCGCAGGTTATCTAACAACAACTCCATAATGCTGAAATCCATGTAGAAATTTATAAAACGTTTAGCAGCCCGCTCTTCGGTAAGGTTGGTAATTACAGTATGGCATTTTGCACGGCAAAAACGGAGGTATTCTAATAGTTCTTCTTTAGTATATACACGGTCAGGTAAAATACCTGCGGGGTCAAGTTCATCTAAGTTAAAGGGTGCGGGTGGCATAAAAGTATCAGGGTTGTCATCCAGGTAATAATCTAAAAAGAATAAGGTATGATATGACCTGTACCAAAACTGCTCTTCGGTATTCCACAAAGTTACGGGGCAGGCGGTTATGGCGTTTTCAAACATATCTATAGCTGCGCCAAATTGTTGCCAGAAGATTTGTTTGAAGGATGGGGACATGGGGATGTGTTTTATTTCCGGTATTAAATATAGGGTTATTTATAACTGTTATTAATCTTTTAGCCAACATCTGGCCTCGTCCCTCTACCTGTCGGAATCTGCCCCTTCCATCGGAAACCAAGATTCGCATAGTAACTAAACTATAAACTGTAAACCGAAAACTATTATTTTCACCCCCAAACTATCAACCATGAACGGAGGAGAAATTATTGCTAAGGTTTTGCAGAAGCAGGGCGTTAATTTTTTATTTACGCTGTGCGGCGGCCATATTTCGCCCATTTTTGTGGCGGCTGAGAAACTGGGCATCAGGGTTATTGACACGCGGCACGAGGTAAACGCGGTGTTTGCTGCCGATGCGGTTTCGCGGTTAACCGGTGTGCCGGGTGTGGCAACCGTAACTGCAGGCCCTGGTTTAACCAATACCATTACCGCCGTTAAAAATGCATACCTGGCGCAAAGCCCGCTTATTTTGTTAGGTGGTGCAGCTGCTACTATGCTGAAAGGCCGCGGAAGTTTACAGGATATAGACCAGATGAGCATGATGAAGCCCAACGTAAAATGGGCGGCAACTATAAGCCAGGTTAAAGAGATTGTGCCAACTTTAGAAAAAGCTTTTGCTATTGCACGGGAGGGTGTTCCGGGCCCGGTGTTTATTGAGTGCCCTATTGATACGCTTTATGGGGAAGAACTGGTGCGTGGCTGGTATGGCGCTAAAGGTAAAGATGAACCCGCCAAAAACATGCAGGACCGCATTGTGCAGTGGTATATTAACCGCCACGCCAAAAACCTGTTTGCTGGTAAAGAGAATGTGAATTTTAATACTCCACCCATAAAGGTTAAATACCCAACCCATAGCGGCGGACAGGTTGATAAAGTGGCCTCGGCTATTAAAGCCGCAAAGAAACCCGTAATGCTGATTGGCAGCGGCGCCATGATGAACCCAAAGAAAAGCGCCGAACTGGCTGCCGCAGTCAGCAAACTTGGCATACCGGTTTATTTGAGCGGTATGGGCCGCGGATTGCTGGGTAAAGAAAACGCGCTGCAAATGCGCCACAACCGCAAGGATGCTATTAAGGAATCGGATTTAATCATTTTAGCAGGTGTGCCGAATGACTTTAGATTAGATTACGGCAATCATATTGGCCATCGCAGGTTTGTTTCTATCAACCGCAGCCGCGAGGATTTGAATAAGAACAAAACCCCAAGCATAGGTATACTGGCCGACCCGCAGGAGTTTTTAATAGCCCTATCGGCAAAGTTTCAGGGTAATTATGGAACATGGATTGAGGCACTTCGGGCACGCGATAATAAACGCGAGGGAAATATTAATGAACAAGCCGCTGCGCCTATGGCGAATGGTATTAACCCCATACAACTTTTCCGCAGCCTTGACCCTGCGCTGAGCGAGAACACGATATTGATTGCTGACGGAGGCGACTTTGTGGCTACCAGTGCCTATACGCTTAAACCGCGTGCACCGCTATCGTGGCTGGATCCCGGTGTGTTTGGTACATTAGGTGTTGGTGCGGGTTTTGCTTTGGGAGCCAAGCTGGTTTTCCCCGATAAAGATGTCTGGATTATTTATGGTGACGGAAGCGCCGGTTACAGTTTAATGGAGTACGATACTTTTGTTCGCCATAAACTACCGGTGATAAGCCTGATAGGCAACGATGCCTGCTGGAGCCAGATAGCCCGCGACCAGGTTGACTTTTTGAAATCAGATACCGCAATGAACCTTGCCTACAGCGATTACCAGGATATAGGCAAAGCTTTCGGTGCTGACGGTATTAAAGTTAAAGACCTTGACGCGTTTAATGCCGCTGTAATTGAAGCGCAAACCAAAAGCCGCGCGGGTACGCCTTATATTATTAATGCGATTATAGGGAAGACGGACTTTAGGAAGGGAAGTATTAGTGTGTAGTGGCCGAATGTGATGATGTGATAATGAGCCAATGTGATAATGGAACAGCCATGGGCCCGTGATCGCGAGGAGATTTTGCAATGAAGCAATGCAGAGGCTACCTGGGCTTATTTTTAAAAGCTTCCGCAATCGCCAAGCGAAGAGCCTTAATGGAGGGCGGGTTCTTTGTAACAATTGCGTTTACAAAATTAACCATCCGCTGATTTGCATGCAGGTCACTTCGTTTGCATATTTTTCTGAATTCCTTTTCATCGGCGGGCAGCTTAAATTTCCCTCTGTCAAAATCTGCTTCTTCAGCCGCTGCTAAAATAAATCCTTCAAACGCGGGTACAATCTTAATTACATAATGGTATTTTCCTTTGCACTTATAAAGCTGAACACCGTTAATTGCATTGCCAGCAACCTTTAGGTTTTCTTTCTTAAAATAACCAGGACCTAATGCCTTATCACTATCAATAACCGCCAAAGCAAATCGGTTCTCAAAATACCCAATCATTCGATTAGCGACCTGGCCTATGCTGGAATGGTCAGCTAAATATTCGTGTTTCAGTTGTTTGATAAGCAAGCTATCGCCGTAACATTCAACTATTATTTTCTCCCCAGCCATTGCTATCCATTAAGCTTTTCTGAAAAGAAAATATCGTTGCCATCATTCAGCATTTCTTCCAACTCTTTTTGGGCAAGTGCGCTAAGCTTTGTTTGGTAGTTGTTGTAAGTAGCCACAAAAACCTTAACATCACTAAGCGGTGCATTTTCTATAATGGTGTTTAGTATAAAAGGGCTGTGGGTGGTAATAAAATACTGATTATGCTTATCTGCAATTACCTCCTCTGCAAACTTCTTTATATATAGGGGAAACGAGTGTGCTTCGGGTTCTTCAAATAATAAAACCGAATTTTTATTACTGCGAATGGCGGCAATATTAAAAATGATGCGCTGCAATGTATCTGCCATTGACTCATAACTGTATGAGAAAACTACACCGTTCTTTTCCCGCTGTAAGCCAAACTCTTTTTCATCTTCTTTAAAAACAAACTTTAGTTTATACTCCTTGAAAAGGCTCGCAACCTCTTTGGTTAACTGCTTGTTCTTTTTCACAATTGTGTAAAGGTTGTCCCCCGATGGAGGGAGAAGAAATCTGTCGTAAAGATTTTTCCCGGAATTGTTTCGTTTGAATTCAAATTTTTTTATTGGGTTAAGAATTTCGCTACCCCAAAAACTACCAGTTGACGAACCGTCAGCTTGAATAGTTTTGTAGAACGTTTCTATCAGGTGCCCAGTGGAAATTGCGGCTTTCTGCTTTTGCTGCTGCTGGTAGAAATTAGCTTTTTGATTTGGGTCTAACTTATTAAACTCGTCCAACGTATTCTTGTCCGGTGCAGCAGTGAAATCAAAAAAGTCACCGAAGCTGAAGTAATTAATCTGTACAAGCCCTAATTCGCTTTGAATCACAATAGGTGAATCTGTTCCTTTTGAGGAAAATAGCTCTCTAAACTTGTCATACCTGATAAATTCGGATAGAAACTTTTTATTCCCGCTCGAAGCAATCCCCCCCAATAGCGAAATAGCCTCTAAAGCATTTGATTTGCCCACATTTGGTTTCCCTATAATTATATTAATTCGTGCGCAGTCAATTTCAACCTTCTCCAGCGATTTGAAGTTTTGTATCTTCAACTTATTAATCAGGTTCTTCATAAATGGTATTTGTGCGAAGGTAGAAATTTCAGGTTTATATGCTATAAGTCCAATGGAACGGGTGCAAACCAAATTGTCGNNGACAATTTGGTTTGCACCCAATGGAACGATATATTATCAATCTATCGAACGGAAATTCTACCCAGAACAATTATATTTGAGCTGTTATGAAAAGAACTTTTGCCTTTTTATCAACTATCATCATTTCAACCCAGTTATTTGCCCAGCAAAGCAAGCCTCAACACACCTTGCAGCAATCGGTTGATACCGCCGAAATAATTTTTGAGGGCAGGGATATAAGGGATGATGCGGTTATAGGCCCCGGGGAAAAGATATATACCGTGCATTATTTTTTAACGCTTAAATGGTTTAAGGGGCTACAGAGCGACACCGTAAAAATAATAACACCTGGGGGGAATGCACAGGGCAATGTCACCCTGGTAACAGACCCCGATGCGCCAATTTTTGGCGCAGGTTTTGAATACCTGCTTTTTTGCAGGCGGGAGGATGTAAAACGGTTTGGCGTAAGTGGCGGCGTGTATTATTATCCTTTGCAGGATAATAACGGGTTTATGCTTTTGGGCAAAGCATTTAAAGCTGAAAATTTAAGGCAGCGCTTTTTTTATGACCATCTGTATAAACAAAATTACCCGGTAACCGTGTTTGAGCCTTTGGCAAAAGCGGTAGGTAAAAATTACCAGGTGGTAAGGCCTGATGTAACCGACCGGGTTATGGAAGTTAAAAAGCAGGAAGAGGAGCAGAGGAAGTTTGTAAGTGATAGTATTGCTAAGGCAAATGGAAAAGGGCATTAGTGCTCTATGTCGCATCCTCTAACACCCTCTTCATTTCCTCAAAAATCCCCGGGCTGGCAACAATAATATTTACCCCATATATATCCTCAGGTAAAGAAGGTGCGGTTTTGAGAGCGTAATGCCCAGCCGTAGCTCCAGCTTCAATAGCAATTAACCGGCCGGCTGCCATGTCCCAGGGGGCAAGGCCACCTTCGTAATAGCCTTGTATACGTCCGCAGGCTACCCAGCAATAATCAAGCGCGGCTGAACCCATACGCCGCACATCGCGGATATGTGGTAACAGGCGGGTAAGAAAAGATGTTATATGCGCTATGTTCTCCTTCTTATGCGGAAAACCGGTGGCAATTACACACTGGTTTAAGTTGATTACTTCTTTTGCATAAATGCGTTCGGTATTTAAAAAAGCACCCTGGCCTTTAATGGCATAAAAAAGTTCATCCAAAAAAGGATTGTAAACCACGCCCAACTGCACATTGCCTTGCTGTGCAAAAGCTATTGAAATACAAACCTGGTAGTGCCCATTGGCGTAACCGACGGTGCCATCAATAGGGTCAACTATCCAGGTAGGGCCTTCTATCGAAAAATCATGGTCAGCAGATTCTTCTGAAATGATGCGGTGGGTTGGATATGCTTTAAGTATTTCTGAAATGATAATATCATTACTGGCTATATCGGCACTGGTAACCAACTCGTACCCGAATTTAAGCTGCTCGGTAAAACTCTTGGCCTCGCGCATTTCCTTGATTTTGCTTCCGGCAAGCCGGGCAATGCGAATGGTGTTATCCAATATATCTTTCATTGGTTTTAGTATTTGCCGGCATGGGAAGCCTTTTGAAATTAAATCCAAATGCAATTTAACACAAANNATTGAACTTTGTGTGCTTTGTGTTAAGCGGTATTTCTTTTCTTTAATTTTAAACAGCTTCAACTGTTATAAACAAACTTCCATGGCCGCGCCAGTTCAAGTTCATAAGCCAGTTCAAGCAACCTTCGCTCGTTTCCATAAGGCGCAATAAAATTCATACCCATGGGTAAGCCGTCAGATGAAGTAGCCGATGGGATAGAAATGGAAGGAGAACCCGTTATATTTTGCCCGGCAGTAAAAGACGAAAAATCTACCGCCCGGCGCGTAATTTCATCGTAAGGCAAGGCAACTGAAAAGTAACCGATGCGGGGTACTTTGTGCGATAAGACCGGAGTCATAATAAGGTCGTAATCATTTAAAAGGGCTTCCGCTACGGCGCCTGATTTACGAAGTATCCTCAGGCTTTGCGGCAGCTTTAAAACATTCTTTTTAAATTGTTTGCTAAGGCCTGCGGTGAATGGCTCAATCAACTGTTTATTTACTTTTGAGCCTATCACTACCCTCCCCAAATCAGTAAGCAGGTATGCAAAAAAGCCGTAATAATTTAAAAAGTGTTCCGTCATATCCTCAATATTGATTGGAAAAGGAACGCGGTCTACAAAGTGCCCCATATCGGTTAGCAGCTTGGCAGTTTCAATGGTTGCGTTATAAGTATCATCATCGGCGTGCCCGGTTTTGCCAACCGGTATATTTTCGAAACACACAATGCGTAAACGTTGTTTGCCGGGTTCAATAACATGGCCAACGGCAGGCAGTTTGGGATTGTGGTAATACTTTTCGGCTGCGGCATAAAAGGCAGCGGTATCGCGCACGCTACGGGTTAAAACACCCTGGTAAACTATACGCATGGGCATTAGCTCCGAGCCTTCCACATTTATAAGGCGGTCGCGGCTGGGTTTAAGGCCTATCAGCCCGCAGCAGCTTGCCGGTATGCGGGTAGAGCCTGCGCCATCGTTAGCAGTAGCAATGGGCACCACACCACTGGCAACCATGGCGGCCGAGCCGGAAGATGAGCCACCGGTAGTAAAATCTGTATCCCACGGGTTGCGGGTAATACCCCAGGCCGGGTTTTCCGTGCTGCAAATAAGCCCGAATTCAGGCAAAGAGGTTTTGCCTAAATAATTTACCCCGGTAGATAAAAACTGGTTGGCAAATTTGCTGTTCTTCCCGGCTGGTTTTGATTTAAAAGCACCGGTGCCATACTGGGTGGGCAGGCCTTTTAATTTGTCGTTATCTTTTACAAAGGTTGGCACCCCCGCAAATACGCCGGTATGTTTTGATTTAGCCTGGTGCCGGGCATGGTCGTAAGTTTTTACAACAATAGCGTTGAGGGGGCCATTTACTTTTTCGGCACGGGCAATGGCGGCTTCTGTGGCCTCAATAGCTGAGATACTTCCTTTGGCAATGGCTTCTGCAATGCCTGTGGCATCCAGGGTTCCTAATGCATCGTCGGTAAAAGCGCTTATTTTTTTCTCCATTCTTTCTAACGCAAAGGGTTCAGTTTTTGCCTGCCGAAATTACGGAAATAGTTTACAGTTTTCAGTTTACAGTTTACAGTTGAATACAAAATGCAATAGAACGCTGATTTGTTATCATTATCTTTGAATACCTTTTTGGCAGATGGATGAGAAGCTCTTTGCTATTTTGCGTTCTACTAACCGAAGTATTCTAAAATAAATCCACCCCATGACACTACTTCAGGGCATGATGTTAGCTCCCATATTACTGCTGTTTGGCTTTGTCTTCTTAATTATTCTTTCATTGCCACTTATTTTGCTGTGTAATTTTATTCTTTACAAAATGACAGGTAGCGACACAAAACATATTCATCCTCTTTTCGCTATTGTGATTGCCTTTATCGCTCTTGTAATAATACTCGCTCACGTTGTTTCATTTAAAGAGCCGTGGTTTAACTGAAAACTGAAGACCGTAAACTGAAAACTGACCATGCCCCAAAACCAAACCGCCGCACGCATAATTGCAAATGCATTTCTGCATTACCCCTTAATGTTGTATGCCTTTGAAGGCCGCACAGAGCAGCAACGGGCGCAGCTATTAAATAAGCTGTATGGCAGATGCGTTGCTGCAGCCGCTATGTATGGTGGCGTGCTGTTAACGCCCGATAAACTGGGTGCGGTTATATGGCTGCCGGGCAAAAACTTTACGCTTACGCTGCGTAAAGAGATACGTAGCGGCATGGCAGCCATTCCCTTTCAGCTGGGACCAAAAGCCACGTTGCGTTTAATGAACCATGATGCTGAAAGCGAGGGTTGGATTAAAAAGAACGCCGGTCCCAAAATGGGCTATATCTGGTGCATTGGAGTTTCGCCGGAGGTCCGGGGCAAAGGTTACAGCCGTTTGCTGATAGACCAAAGCATGGAACAAATGCGCCATCTCGGCCTAACCGGATGCTGGCTAAAAACCGAAGACCCCAAAAACGTAACTATCTATCAAAAACTTGGCTTTACACTTATAAATGAAATGACAGTAAAAAGCAGCGGCATTCAATCGTGGGCCATGAGGAAGATGATTAGTTAATTCCGCACGGGTTGGTTGAACCGGGCCAAAGCCTGTTCGCGCGCGCATACACTCCAAAGTGCATAGCCGCCGGAAATATTCTGCACCTTTTCGAAACCGTTTTGGAGCAATATCCTTTGGGCAAGGTAACCCCGTAATCCTATCTGACAAAATATATAGATGTACTTATCCTTTGGCAATTCGTTAATCCGGCCCCGCAGTTCATCTACAGGTAAATTAACAGCACCCGGGATAGTGCCTTTGGCAAATTCTTCCGGTGAACGAACGTCCAGTAAAAGGTCATCCGGACTTATATCTGCAACTTCATTCCAATAAATAATACGCAACCTTTTCTGCAAAATATTATCAGCCACAAAGCCCGACATATTGATGGGGTCTTTGGCAGATGAATAAGGTGGGGCATAGGCATGTTCAAATTCAGCCAGATCGTAGATGGTGCCATTGTTTTTAATAACGGAAGAAAGCACATCCAGGCGCTTATCTGTCCCATCATAACCGACTACCTGCGCGCCAAGTAACTTTCCGGTATCGGGCGAAAAAGTAATTTGAATACTCATCAGTTTACTATCGGGATAATATCCGGCATGCGAGCCGCTGTGTGTGGTAGAAACCAGGTATGGGATGTTGGCTGCCTTTAAATGTTTTGCCGCAACGCCCGTAGCGCCGGCAGTCATATCAAACACTTTTACTATAGCGGTATTGATAGCACCATGATAAACATCTTTATTCCCCATCACTATATTGTTAGCGCAAATGCGGCCTTGCTTGTTAGCCGGCCCTGCCAGGTAGGTGCTCATAGATGCACCGGTAATGAGGTTTGAAAATTCTATTGCATCGCCCACTGCATAAATGTTGGGGTCAGAGGTTTGCAGAAATTCGTTTACATAAATTCCTTTGGCAGCGCCCAACTTTAAGCCTGCGGCTACGGCCAGCTTTGTATCGGGCCTTACACCTATTGAAAGTATAACTACATCAGCCTCTATGGCTCCTTCATCTTTTAGTAACACTTTCAGCCCGTTGCCCGCGCTTTCAAATCCTGCAACGGTTGTATTCAGTTGCAGGGCTACGCCTTTTGAGCGGATATGGTTTTGCACTAACGCTGCCATCGTGTAATCCAACGGAGCCAATATCTGGTTGCCCATTTCAATGATGGTAATCTGCATGCCAAGTGCATGTAGGTTTTCAGCCATCTCCAGGCCAATAAAACCACCACCAACAATTACCGCCCTACCTGCTTTCCTTTCATCTACATATTGCTTTATATAATCAGTGTCGCTTACATTGCGGAGGGTAAAAATACCCGGCAACCCGATACCCGGCAGTGGAGGACGAATGGGCTCTGCCCCCGGTGAAAGCACCAGTTTATCATAGCTTTCTTCGTATACCCCGCCGGTAAGCAGGTTAGTAGCTTTAATTGTTTTTCGTGCCGGGTCAATAGAAGTAACCTCTGTCTTTACCCTTACATCAATATTAAAACGCTTATTGAATGCCGCTGCCGTTTGTACAAATAGTTTATTGCGGTCTTTGATAACATCGCCAATGTAATAAGGCAATCCGCAGTTGGCGTACGAAATATATTCTCCCTTTTCAAAAATAACTATCTCAGCCTTTTCATCCATCCGGCGTAACCTTGCCGCTGTGCTGGCGCCTCCGGCTACTGCCCCTACAATTATATATTTCATTTCGCCTTAGTTTTGCTCTGCTTCAATTACCAAAATGGCTTATTTCAATTGAATTACCACCGAATCTTTTCCAATAAAACCACTATAATTCCAGCTAAGAGTTTTGTTTTTATACAATTGCAATACCGGCAGTGCATCTATTTTCAGTTCCTTGCATAAGCCCTGGTTGTCATCAGCGTTGATGCGCACAACCATCACCTTATCTTTCATGTCACTGGCAATTTCTTCCAGGTAAGGTTTCATTTTTTTGCAGGGGCCGCACCAGTCTGCATAAAAATCTACCAGCACCGATTTGTCGGTGTTCAACAAGTCATCGAACTGTTGTTTGCTCATACCAACAGATGCATTACTGTTAGTTTCGGGCAAGTTGGCAGCACGCCATTTCATTATACCGCCCGATAATTCGTAAACCTGAGTAAAACCGTTTTCGCGCATTTGTTTTGCCGCTTGTCCACTACGTCCGCCGCTTAAACAATAAACAAATATAAGTTTCGATTTATCCAGTTGCGAAATCTGTGCATTAAAGTCGTTGCCGTTCCAGTCAATGTTTTTTGCGTTGGGTAAATGGCCTTTGGCAAATTCTTCTGGTGTGCGAACATCTACTACCGGTGCTCCGGGCAGTTCTTTTATTTTTTGAGCGAAGTCGGTAGCCTGCAGGTTATTGCTGCCGGTTTGAGCCTGTCCGTTTGTGCAACCGGAAAACAAAACCACCGCAAAGCCGACTAAAACCAATACTGAATTTTTCATTTTTCCGTTTTTTAAGTTGATAATCCTTTAAATATTTCTTTCAATAACCTGTTTCAGAAAATTAGCAGGCACAACTCCGCTCTGCCTCCATTTTACCTCACCCTTTTTAAAAAGTATAAGGGTAGGAACACCTTGTATTTGGTATGCCGATGCTGCGGCAGGGTTATTATCTATATCAATTTTTATAACTACTGCCTTATCACCTATTTCGCTTTTCAGCTGTTCCAGGATAGGCGCCATGGTTTTACACGGCCCGCACCATGCAGCCGAAAAATCCACCAAAACCGGTGTTTCGTCGTTAATCAGCTCGGCGAATGTTTTTTGCTTTTCCATAACATGTATTTTAAGTTGCGTTATGAGTGTTTTCCCACTTCTTCATAATCCACATCCTGTATTTCAACCGCTTTTTTCTGCGGGGTGGGTTGGTTATACCCGGTATAACAGGCGCCCGCAGCACAGCCATAATTAAAAACCGCCATTGAAGTAAAATACCCGCCCAGTAAAAGGCCAATCCACTGCCCTTCCATAACGGCCTGGGCCATTACAAAGCCGCCAATTACCAGGTAAAGGGCGCGTATAAACGTCCAGCCCGTTAAAATGCGTTGCAACATTCCGTTGTTCATATCAGTTTAGTTTATTGTTTAAGCTCATCCATCCGCCTCCATTGTAAACCTCGTCAAAACCATGGCTTTTTAAAAGGCTTTTGGCCGAAGCACTTCTCATACCCGAAGCGCAGCAGGTAATAATCGGTTTGTCTTTTTTCAGTTTGGTCAAATGCCCCTGCAGGTTATTTAAGGGTATGTTAACCGAACCTTTAATATGCCCGCCCTGATATTCTCCTTTCGAGCGCACATCTATGATTATAGCGCCTTTGGCAACAAGCTCTTTGTAATCTGTTTTGGGCCCCATGCCCAACAGGTTTTTCAATGTTTGTATCATATGGTTTTTATTTTCTTTGAAGTTTTCATTTATCCGGCCTGCAATTCGCTTTGTACTGAATACCAGC
The DNA here is from genome assembly GCA_003165895.1 of Bacteroidota bacterium. Classification (GTDB taxonomy): domain Bacteria; phylum Bacteroidota; class Bacteroidia; order Chitinophagales; family LD1; genus Bog-950. Next base: position 23,083 of record PMXD01000300.1, read on the forward strand.
TTCCGCCATTTTCGCAATCAACACCCTGTCCCTGTAAAAAGTGGGTTGCCTGTCCGCTGCGTCCGCCGCTGGCGCAGCATAAAATGATGGGTTGCGGCATTGCCTTAATTTCATTTAAACGCTCCTGAATTTCATGCAATGGAATATTAATACTCCCCTCTACATGCCCTCCGCTGAATTCAGACGGGGTTCTGACATCAATTATTGTTTTCCTTGTGTTGTTCATTGTTTTCAATTTTGTTTTGTTCAGAATTTGTTTCTTCCTTTTTAAATATGCCTGATATCAGCCAACCCATTATAGCGCCATATGCGGTGCTGTTAATTGGTTTAGAAGTAATCATGCACGTACCCGAAGCACAGCCCACAAAATGATAATACAGGTAACCTGCACAGGCCCCGAATAAAATGCCTGTTATAGCAAGTCTGTAACTTCGTACCGCCGTTTTCAATTTTCTTATTTAAGCGCAAAAATACTACCATAATTGCCCATAGTTCGTAACAATTGTTACAGAAGGGGGTGATCTTTCTTAACTAATCATTTTTGTCAGTTGTTTTTAATGGCTATGCAATTGGGGCTATTCGGGGCTTTGCGATACCATGTTTAAAGTAAACAGCAAAAAAAGGCCAATCATCAGCCTAAAGATTCCGAACAAGCGTTTGATTGCAGAGAACTTATTTAGTTACACTTAAATATCCCCCGATAATGCCATCGGGATTATAAGGCGCGTTGCTTACCCCGTTAACATTATAACCGGTGAAACTATAGAGCGGAATATCTTTACACCTGCAATGCTTAGGCGTGGTGGTAATGTTGGTTATTTTATACGTTAAACTATCTGCCGGCAAATAAACCAGGATATCAGGCTGGGGCGAGTCTATATTGTCGGGTAAATTTGCCGGAAAGGTATAGGGCACAGTATCCATTGTATTGGCAAAAGATATGCTGAAGCTATCTTTTATCCTGGTAAAATTGGTACCCGCAACATATTCCTTTATAATTACCGAATCCATTTCAGTTCCCGAAAAATTAGAAAAAACAATGCCCCCTCTTTCCCAACAACCATCACAACGGCCGCACGAGTTCAGCATAAAAGCAAGAGCGCCGGAAATCATCAATATTAAAAGAGCCTTAAAGGTGTTGCGCGAAATGGGGGATAATAAACGCATGGGAGCTTTTTAAATGATTAATTAATTTTTGAATAGCCTTTAAACGAATAAATGCGGTTAGCAGATATACTAAATCAATTCATTTTAACAATCGCCCGTTCGATAGCCTAAACAGCTTCTTAGGCATTAAGCGCCATTATACCACAGTATACTTCAAAACCCAATAATATTTCAAATCAAAATATTCAACATTCCCCGCGCAGCCTTTTATTATATCCCGTAAAAAACGTTCATCCTGAAAATTTTTAAGTACGCGGTGCAGGCTTCCGTTTTCGAGGGTACGCATCTGGTAGGTATTGCCATAACCATCAGTTTCAGTAACGGGCAGACTGCTGTCTTCAACAAAAATATTATCCATCAAAACAACTATGCCGCCCGGCTTTACAAAGCTGTTAATGGTCTTTATAAATTTACTTGTTTGCTGGTGTTCAATATGGCTTAATATAAACCCCGCAAACAAAGCCCCGTATTTTGGTACACCACTAAAGTTGTAAATGTCTGCTACGGCAAATTGTGTATTATTTTTCTGATATTCCTTTTGCATAGCAATGGCAAGTGCCGCATCGTTAATATCGGTGGCCATAATAGATTGCGCGGTTTGCGCAATTCGCTCTGTCCAGTAACCGGTGCCGCAGGCAATTTCTAAAATGTCCTGGCCCGTAAAAATACCTTGCAACAACTCTGAGGCTTTTGCCAGGTCAACCTGCCTTTCCGGCTTCAGGTAAATCTTCTCGTGTTCGGCTACACGTGCTTTGTAATAAGCTACCAGGTCAGTATTCATGGTTACTGCGTTAGTTATTTACAATGTATGAAATATTTCGAAAAAAACGGAATGGCTTTTAAGGGCCTTTGATGAGGCCTGCTTTTCCCAAGCCCTACTCTTCCTAACCCGTAAATGGGCCCCTGCCAAGGGTGCATACCATATTGTCGCATTCCGAACAGCCGCCCCTTCCGTCCCCTAAAGGGGAAACCAAAGCCAAATACCAGTACCTGGCTTGTCGTCAAAACTTGCATTTGGCTGTTTTGCCCTTGTTTCCCCTTTATGGGACGGAAGGGGCGAGACCGGTGCAAATGAAGATGGTTTTCTGTAAGTGCGACAATTTGATATGCATCCGATTTTTTATGATGAAATGATGATTGAATACAATTTTTCAATAAAATACCGGGGCGAATTCAACTTTTTCTATCTTGGTTTTAAAATATACAAACTATGCAAAACACTGCCCGCTCTTTTTAGCATTTGCAGCCATATTTTTTGTTGGTGCTTTTATTAATGGTTCGAAGCCGAAATTGCCGGTAAAGGCTTTTAAACCGGAAGGCAGCACCGTTGAACACAAACCGGTTACGCTTGATATGCTTAATTGCAAACCGGGGTTATATAAAACTTACCAGGATTTTTTGGATGGGAAGCCGTTGAAATATCAATATATAGAGATTGATTTCAAAACCAAAGAGAGCGGAAGATTGGTGAAATACAACGCTGTATTCAAAGATGAAAAAGGGAAAACCGTTGAACTTGACCCCAAAGATTTTTGGGGTTTTACAGATCATAATCGACACCTTTGCCGCAGTGGGGCATATAACCACAATACCGATGTTCCACTAATTTGTTATTATGTGGAATACGCCACTAATGGCTTTATTAGTTACATTACTTGTAACACATATGGTGATTATCGATTCCCCTATTACTGGTTTTCACTGGATTTAAATTCACCAGTTATAGATGGCCCCTCTTTTTGGAATGCGCATGGTAAGTACCTGACTAAAAAAGTAGATGACGAAATTAAAAACTGTGAAAGACATTCTAAACCAGATAAGGATTTACGCGTATGGGCAAATAGGGTTTACGAATGTTACGGTGAAATTCCTGGATTTATTGGGAAATGGGTTAAGGACAATGTTCGATCAA
>PMXD01000064.1 GCA_003165895.1 Bacteroidota bacterium
GGTGGTGACGCTTTCCGGCGGGCACAACAGGGACATGCGGGGGATGTTGCCATTTTTAAAGACAAACCGGAAGATTGCAACAGCCTTTTTTCTTTTATTTTTTTAGGGGGAAAGGTTTCGCAAAGACATCTGTTTTATTTTAATACAAATTGATAAAACGCTCAAGAGGGGTTTCCATGGAAAGGGGTCTTGAGAGGCTTTGGCATTGATAATCAACTAAGTAGTTTTTAAAGTGGAAACCACCCCCACCCCTTTCCAGCCCCTCCAAACCTCCCCGAAGGGGAGGCTTAATACAAATACATAACAGCCTTTACCACCTCCAGGGCGGCTCCTCCTAAAATAGGAGGAGAGCAAATACAAAGCAGCCGGGTCGGCTGTTTGTATTTGTCTTGGTTTCCCCTTTTGTTTCATCCCGCGGTTTTGGGCGGGAAGGGGACGGAAGGGGCGGCTGCTCGCGTGAGGTGGTTCGTGGTTCGCTCACCATGACAGGCGGGGCTGCTCGCGTGAGGGATAGGAGCGGAAACCCCGCAGCGATGCTTTGGGAGCGAGGAGTTGCAGCGGATAGCCCGACCCGAGGCTTTGCGAGGGGCACGCCCTTCTGTTTTTACTTACCCGCTTTAGGTAGCATTTTATACATTTGCGCGCCCTCAGGCATCATGAGCAAAAAGTATAGTTTAAATACGGCCACGGCAGTTGTTATTGCCAATATGATTGGCACCGGGGTGTTTGGCAGCCTGGGGTTTCAGTTGCTGGGCATACATGACCTGGCCTCTATTATTATTTTGTGGGCGCTGGGTGGGGTTATTGCTTTGTGTGGCGCCTTTGCTTACAGCGAGCTGGGCGCGGCGTTGCCGCAGAGCGGTGGGGAGTATCATTTTTTGAGTGAGATATTTCACCCGTCGGTGGGGTTTTTGTCGGGGTGGGTGAGTGCTATTATCGGGTTTAGCGCGCCTATTGCCATGGCGGCGTTTCTGCTGGGTAGTTATTTTAGTAATGTTATACCGGGGTATGATGCGCGTTATATTGGCGCGGCGGTTATTGTTTTTATTACGCTGGTGCAGAGTATTGATTACCGGATAGGTGGCGGGTTTCAGAGTGTGGCTACCGGTTTAAAGATTGTGCTGATATTGTTGTTTATTATTTGCGGGTTTACGCTGGTGAATCCGCAGCCGGTTAGTTTTGTGCCGGGGCATGCTACAGTGGTGTCGGTTTTCAGCGGGGCGTTTGCGGCGTCGCTGGTGTTTGTAAATTTTGCTTACAGCGGGTGGAATGCCAGCAGCTACATTGCCGGTGAGATTAAAACGCCTACCAGGAATATTCCTTTGTCGATTATAGCGGGCACACTTATAGTTACTGTGCTGTATGTGTTGCTGAATTTTATTTTTTTATATGTAGCGCCGGCCAGCGAAATGACCGGTGTGGCTGATGTTGCCTTTGTGCCAGCCAAACATATTTTTGGCGAGAGCGGTGGCAGGGTGATAAGCCTTATTATAAGTATGCTGCTGATTTCGACCATCAGCAGTATGATAATTGCAGGGCCTCGCGTTGTGCAGCGTATGGGCCAGGATTTTTCGGTGTTTAATATAGTAAGCCACCGCAACAAGCATGGTATACCGGTGGTGGCTATCTGGTTTCAGAGTGTGATTGCGCTGGTTATTTTGTTTACCAGCAGCTTTGTAACTATTTTGGGTTATACCACTTTTGTGCTTACGTTGTTTGCTACGCTAACGGTGCTGGGCGTTATAGTGCTACGCTTAAAGCAGCCTAAGCTGGCAAGGCCTTACAAGACTTTTGGCTACCCTTTAACGCCTTTGTTTTTTATTGCGGCGAATGTGTGGTTTATGTACTTTTGGATAACCTACAGAAATGATAAAGGAATTGCCGAACATGTAAAACCAACGATGATTGGATTGGGGGTTGTGGCTTTGGGTTTGGTGGTGTATTTTGTGGCGCGGTATTTTTCGGTGGAGAAGGTGGTTGGTGGGGATGCGCACGTGGTTGGCGGGGACGCCAAACCACGGAAATGAGAGTGTATTTGTTTGCTGAGGGCTCGGCCCCTTCCGTCCCCTTCCCGCCCAAAACCGCGGGATGAAACAAAAGGGGAAACCAAAGCAAATACAAAAAATACAACAGCCGCGGCGTCTCCGGCTGTTTGCCCTGGTATCCCCTTTAGGGGACGGAAGGGGCGGCTGTTGGGCGCTTGTATTGACGAATTATTATTTAAACATAAAATCAAATCCATTTTTAGATGAAGTACTTGCTGCAATTAATATTAGTGATTTTTGTTTGTGAAGGTTGTAACAGTCAATCGGGGCCGGGGAAGAAGTCGGAGCCTGTTGGGAATGTAAACCAGGTGGTGGTTACTAAAACTGATACCTCGGCGCTGGCGGTAAGCCAGGATTCGTTGCTGAATGACTATGCGCTGTTTTTGGCGGGTATGCAGCCGGTGAACGCGAAGAACATACCAGCAAAATTGCTGAGCAGCCCGGGTTATAAAAAATTTGCATCGGAGATGGATGCCAACTTTTTGAAGATTGACCAGGGCCGGTTATCGAAAATGCGCAGTTGGAGTAAAACGGAACTGAAAACCGAGCAGGACCATCCCTGCACTTTGTTTTACCCGTTTTCGGGGCCTGATATTTTACATGCATTGGCGTTTTACCCCAACGCTACGCAATATGTAATGATTGCCATGGAGCGCGTTGGCGATGTACCGAACATACAGAAAATGGATAGTGCAGGAGCTGACCGGTACCTGGGTGAGATTTACCAGAGCTTACAGGATATTTTTGAGAAGAGTTATTTTATTACCCATAAAATGATGGACGACCAGCAGAAGGTGAAGCTGAACGGTATTGTGATTCCTTTGCTGTGCGTATTTTTAGAGCGCACCGGCCATAGTGTGGTTAGCGTACATAAAAACCACCTGAATGATAATGGAAGCATCAGCGCGCTGCCGGCAGATTCGACGCCGACGCATGTGAATGATTTTATTGAAATTTATTTCCGCACACCGGGGGTAGATACGTTGAGGAAGATTACTTACTTCCGCGCCAATTTGGGCGACCAGACGTTTGAAAACCTTCCTTCGTTAAAGGCGAACAAGACTTTGACTAACTACCTGAACAATCTGCCTGAGTTTTATATGTATGCCAAAAGCGCATCGTACCTGATGAACTACGGAACGTTTTCGGCTATCAGGAATATATGCCTGGCTAAAAGCAAATCTATTTTGCAGGATGATACCGGCATCGGCTTTAAATACTTTGACAAGAACCAGTGGAAGCTGAAATTGTATGGCCACTATGTAACACCGGTGCGCGATTTTAAAGGGGTTTATGATGCGGGGCTTGCGGCGGCTTATGCGGCAGATACTACGGCCGTAAAACCACTTAATTTTTCGTTAGGTTACCACTGGGGCAATATCAATAATCAGAATTTGATGAAGGCGGATAGAAAGTAGAGATTAGAGGCGAGAACCAAGAAGCAAGATTTGAGTTGCGGGTATTTAGTAATTAGTATTCAATGTCGTTAAGTTAAGGGATACATCTACGCAAACCCTCTGACTCCCGAAACGGGAGAACCGCAACCCAGAAATACAACTACCTGGCAAAATTGTTCTTTTTGTTGCGTGGCAGCTCCTCCTGCCGATAGCGATCGGCTTCGGAGGCTGGGAGGTGGCAAAGCGCAAAAAGAACTGAGTTTCTGTTTAACTTAACGACATTGAATTAGTATTAAGTATTTAGACTGTGGGCGGTTGCATCCCTTTATTCTACTAGTTTGCGGAAGATCTCTTTGAAGTTTTTGAGCTCAGCGGCATTTAATTTACCCAATTGATGAACTACATCTTTTCTTTTGAGGGTTACAATTCTGTCCACCTTCAGTACAGAAGGGGCGCGCAATTTATTGGAGCTTTGTGGAGCGATAAGAATTTCATTTTCTGAAAGTTTTTCAGCCACTACCGAACTGATAGCACAAACAATTACGTCCTTGTATTTATCTTTTGTAACAGATACTACAGTTGCCGGCCTTATTTTTGAGTTTACAGTTTCGGCAAATGGAAATGGGATTAGGATAATGTCACCTGTTTTCATTTTTTCGCGCGTTTAGATTTAGGAAGGTAATCCTGGTAAATATCTTCCCTTTTATCTTCCCAGAACTCCAATCCTTTACTTTGGGCAGAAAAGCTTCGTAGCTCGTTTTCTTCATTGCTACCCTTCATTTCTTCCACAAAAGTTATAATCACCTTATATCGTTTATGGTCTTTTATTTTTTCTAAAAGTTGGATGCGGCTGCCATCATAAATTCCTTTTACTGCAAGCATACTCGTGATTTTTACCAAATATAAATCAAATGGGGGCAAAAGCAAAAAGAGTGGCACAATGTTGGGAGTGAGAGTGAAATTTGCACGTAGTTTTGCGATTATTATATCTTGGCTCCTGATTCCAGCATCTAAACTTCTAACCAGGTTGATATGTTGTTTGTTATCATGGCTACCGCTTATGACTAGAATTTACTCACTCACCTTCTTATTGCTTTCTTTCTTTTCCATTTGCCATGCACAGCAAAAGGGCGAAAATGCGTTGCTGGAAATAATGCACCAGCATCCCGAACAGTTCGATTCGATACTGGCGCATAAGGATCGTTACCGGCTGCAGATAGTTTACACCCGTATTGAGCGCGATAAGCAGAATCAGCCCCATGTAACTACATGGGCCATGGATACGGACCGGTATTTTTATTACCCCGCCAGTATGATAAAGTTGCTTGAAATTCCGCTGGCGATGGAGAAAATCAGCATGCTTAAAAAGAAGTACGGGGTTAGTATTTATGATTCGCTGGTGGTATCGGGTGACCCCTGCGGGGATTTGGGTGAAGTGAATTATATGAAGCGGCCCAATTTTAGTACCCCGGCGCAAATGATAAAGGAGATGTTGCTGGTTAGCAACAACCACGCTTTTAACCCGCTGTATGATTTTTTGGGGCAGGCCTATTTTAATAAGCGGGCGCATGAGCTGGGGTATCCCTCGGCTATAGTGTGTGGCCGGTTTGCAGGATGTGATACTTTTCAGAACCGCACTACCAGTACGGTTGATTTTTACAACCGTGAAACCGGGGCATTAAAGTATGTTCAACCGGCAGCCATTAACCCCGACCAGCCTGAGATAAAGCACATGAACACGGTTGTTGGCAAAGGTTTTATGAACGGAACACATATGGACCCGCCGAAGAATTTTAATCATAACAATTATATCTCGCTATGGGATTTGAATAAACTGCTGGTGAGGTTGACATTGCCGAAGCTTCAACCCAAAAAGCAGCAATTGCATTTAACGACTGCCGATTATGCATTTATTCATAAATACATGGGCATGTTTTTGCATGAGTGTGTTTTTCCGAAGTATGATGGCCCTGAGAACCCTGATTGTAAGTATAAATTTTTTATGACCCCGGCGGATGTATCGGGTAAGGCGCCGGACGGGGTGCGGATTTTTAATAAGGTTGGGCAGGCTTATGGCTTTGTTACCGACTGCAGTTATTTTGCCGATACGATAAATAAAGTGGAGTTCTTTTTAAGCTGTAGCATTTATGTTTGCAAAAACGAAATTTTAAACGCTGACGTTTACGAGTATGAAAGCATAGCCATGCCGTTTTTCAGGAACCTGTGCAATGCTATTTATACCGATGAGCTAAGCCGTAAACGCAAACACAAACCGGTGTTTGAGCCCTGGGATTTTAGCGATAAGGTTTTTTAGGAAAATGCCTGAATATAGTTTTCGCACGGAGAGAAATGCAGAGTAAACAGCCGGGAATAGAATCAAAAAGAATAATATCAGCCGCACAAACCCTCTAACTCCCGAAACGGGAGAACCGCTTCCCATGGAATACAAAATACACCGTTTAGCTAAGATTAGCCATTACTATTCCGCTGCCGCACTGCTTCAAACAATAATACTGCAGCGCTAACACTTACATTGAGGGAATCAATCTGGCCGAGCATGGGGATTTTTACGCGCACATCGGCGGCATTAATCCATTCTTCGCTTAGCCCGGTGGCTTCGGTGCCGACGGTGATGGCAGAGGCTTGTTTCAGGTTTTCGGAAAAGTAGTTGTTGCTGTTGGTAAGCTCTGCGGCAAAAATCCTGATGTTGTTGTTTTTTAAGAAAGTGATGGCTTCGGGGGTTTCGCAAACTATTATTTGCCGGGAGAATACGGTGCCGAGGCTGGAGCGCACTACGTTGGGGTTATAGATGTCGGTTTTGCCATCGCAGATAAAAACGGCATTTACACCTGCTGCATCGCAGGTACGAAGCATGGCGCCAAGGTTGCCGGGTTTTTCAACGCCTTCTATTACCAGTATCAATGGTGTTTTTCCAAGCTTGATTTTTTGGAGGCTATGGTTACCCGGGCGGGAAGTGGCAATTACGCCTTCGGTGGTTTCGCGGTAGGCCAGCGAGTCGTAAATTTCTTTGGATATGTGGTAGATGGAAATAGTGGAAGGAAATTCTTTTAAATTATAGATGTCGTCTCCTTTCAGTATTTCCTGGCAAATAAAAAGGCTTACAATTTCGTAGCCGGCTCTTTGAGCAAGTACCGTTTCTCTCAGTCCTTCAATCAAAATCAGGTTCTGTTCCCTGCGTTCAGAGGCTTTTTCGAGCTTCTTCAGGTTTTTGATTTTGGGGTTTTGAAGGCTGCTTATTTTTTCGGGACCGGGCATTTTGAAACGGATATGATTAAAAGCAAGTGCTGACAAATTTATGATAAGTTTTGTTGGGGGAGGGTATTAATACATATATCCGTAAAAAGCGCACCTACCTGTATTGCCAAAATTTAAATTAATCCGCAACAAATTGTTACCATATCATCTATAAATTGAAACATACATCATTTTTTCGCAAATATTTTTTGGTGTAATCAGATGTTTATACATATTTGTGCATTATTAAACAAAACCCCAATTTATGAAAAAAGTGATTTTTGCCCTCTCTGTGGTGGCCCTGGTTGGCGCCTCTTCTTGTAACAAAGCTTATACCTGTACTTGTACAGTTAGCGGCACTGCCGGTAGCTATCCTGTATCAAACGAAGCTATTCCAAGCACTACTAAAAGTACTGCAACTTCAACCTGCAGCACCTGGCAATCCAGCGAACAAACGCTTGTAACTGCCGGCGGTGGTGGAACAGTTTCCTGCTCAATCTAATCATCCCTGATTTTCAGGATTTAACAAAACGCATTGCAGCTGTTGGCTGCAATGCGTTTTGCATTTACACAATCAGTAAATATCGTTTTAAGGAATTTTCCGCCTCGCAATACGCCTCATCTCAGGCATTTTACCGCGTTTCCCCAGAATGTTTAATTTCGTGTCTCACTAAACAGGATGATTATGAGAAAAGTAATTTTCTACGGGCTGCTGGCAATTAGCCTTGCACTGGGTGCCTGCAACCAAAAATCAGCCGCTCCAAAGGCGGATGATAAAATGAGCAGCGATTCAAAAGGGGTAAATATTAAGATAAGCCAACTGGCCAGCAATAAAGACCTCAACTGTGATATGAACCTGGAAGAAGGCAGCATTGCCGACACCACTACTTACCAGGGTAAAATATACGGCTTCTGCTCACCGGAGTGNNGGAGTGCAAAGCAGATTTTTTAAAAGACCCTGAAGCACATTTAGCCAAAAAATAAATTATGACCATGCCAGCAAGTAAAATAACCGGAGTCGGAATGTATGTTCCGGATAACGTAGTAACCAATGAAGACCTGACCAAAATTATGGATACCACTAACGAGTGGATAGTTGAGCGCACAGGTATAAAAGAAAGGCGTTTTTTTGAAGAAGGTAAAGATACCGTTTCAAGTATGGCCGTAGCTGCCACTGAAATGGCATTGGAACGCGCCGGTAAAAAACCAGAGGATATCGACTTTATCGTGTTCGCCACTTTAAGTTCCGATTATAATTTTCCAGGTTCGGGTGTGTTGTTGCAACGTAAACTGCCCTTCCGCAACATCGGGGCCATTGATATACGCACCCAGTGCTCAGGTTTTATTTACGCCCTTTCGGTAGCCGACCAGTTCATCAAATCAGGCATGTATAAAACCATCCTGGTAGTAGGCTCCGAAGTTCAGTCCAACGTATTTGAACTAACCGACCGCGGCAGAAACCTGTCAGTCATATTTGGCGATGGCGCAGGTGCGGTGGTGCTTGAAGCAACCAACGAAACCAACAAAGGCATTCTTACCACCAAGTTGCACAGCGATGGCAAATTTGCTGAGGAACTTTACCTGGAACACCCCGGCAGCCGCAGAAAAGTAAGATTCAGCCCCGATATGATGGAAAAAGGAGAATTGCTGCCCTACATGAACGGCAAACTGGTTTTCATGAATGCCCTCAAATATTTTCCTGAAGTAGTGCGTGAGGCTTTGGCAGAAGTCAACCTGAAAGAAAGTGATATAGACCTCTTTATCCCTCATCAGGCCAATGCCCGTATTACACAGGCAGTTCAGAAAGAATTGAATTTCCCCGACGAAAAAGTAGTTTCAAATATCGACCGCTATGGCAACACCACCGCCGCCTCTATCCCTATAGCCCTCTGCGAAGCATGGCAGGATGGCCGCATCAAAGAAGGCGACCTGATTGCCCTGGCCGCCTTTGGCAGCGGTTTCCTTTGGGCCAGTGCGTTGATACGGTGGTAAACAGTCTGGCTAAATTTAATCTGCTAAAAGGTTTTCAATTTCTCTTTACCGCTCCGCAAAATATTTATTAAGGTAACAAAATCAGACCTTTTTATATACACCAAACCCTGGTTGGTAATATTATCGCGTTCGTCGAGGGTTAAAGTAATGTCCCACACGCCCCTCGATAAAATCTTCCCTGCCCCCGGCGTAAAGCTGGCATAAATTACAAAGCTGGAGTTTGAAAACCGCTTGGCAAAATGCATTTCATTCCCCGGTGTAGTAGTCAGCAGGCTATCGTTTATATAAACCAACGCACTAATGGCATCGCCAACCTCGCTCGCCTCAATAAATCCTTCACAGGCACCGGCGGTATTAGTACCGCTGAAGTATACATCTTTTGCAACCGAGTTATTGATAAAGCTCCGCTCCTTTCTGATGTTGACATTTAAGTTAATATCCCCGCCGTACGAGATATTGCCTATCTTCTTTATCTCCGAAATATAAGCCTTGCCCATGCGGTCAAGCCTCTCAACCGAGCCCGCGTCATAGGTGGTATCGTTCTGGCCATATCCCATAACAGAGCAAAAACACAGCGCTATCCAGCAAACGTATTTCATCTCCATATTTTTCATTATAAACCCTGTTGAAGAAGTTTTACATTTTAAGTTAACCCGTTCCGGCATCCCCTTTGGGGACGGGAGGGGCTCCTACCTGCCCTCAATATATTTAATGCAAAGCTCAATGGTGGCTTCTACTCCTTTCTTATGCGTTCGCTCAACCCCATGCGAAGCAGCAACGCCCGGGCCAATCAGTGCCACTTTATAATCCTTGCCTGCCCTCAACGCCGCACTGCCATCGCTTCCGTAATAAGGGTACACATCAATGGCATAAGGTATTTTGTTCGCCTCAGCCAGCCTCACTAATTTTTTCCTGAATTCGTAATCATAAGGCCCCGACGAATCTTTGGCGCAGATAGAGCATTTTACTTCATTTCCCTGGCAGGCATCGCCCAGCACACCCATGTCAATTACCAGCAATTCATTAATTGTATCGCTGTAACCCACAGTGCCACCATGGCCCACTTCTTCGTAGTTACTGAAAAACAATTCTACCGGTGGCGCTATATTTTTGGCCTTACAGTAGCGGGCAATTTCAAACAACACAAAGCAGCCCGCCTTATTATCCATAAACCTCGATTTTATAAACCCGTTGGCATACTCCCGGTAACGCGGCTCAAAAGCAATAATATCGCCGGTTTTAATATCCAGCTTCGCCACGTCATCTTTACTATAAACTTCTTCATCTAACCTGATGTGCATATTATCCAGGTTCCGGTTAGTGGTTTCACGGTCCTTATTCGCATGCGCAGATGGATTATTAAACAGCAGCGTGCCAGTAAATATTTTACCATTTAACGTAATAACATTTACATACTCACCTTCTGCACTGGTAAGCAACAAACCACCCAGCGGACTAAAACTCAATGTCCCATCACCCTTGACCCCCGAAACAATGGCCCCAAGCGTATCCACATGCGCTGCAATAGCCAAAGTGGGCTTGTCCCCCAGGCTGCACTTAACAGCGCCCTTCTGCGTGTATTCAGGTTTATAACCAATGCCAGTAAGCGTATCAAAAATATACTTACAGGCCTCTGCAGTAAATCCCGTAGGTGAGTCAATATTTACCAGTTCTTCAAGTTGTTTATAGTTATACATGTTCTGTAGTTGGTTTGATTACATCATTCTTTCGCAAAGCAAGATAGAAAATATAGCAAACCGCAAATATGGGCTTATCTGCGGTTTGGCTGTTCCCCTCTCTTTTTTCCAAAGAGAGGGGTGTCCGAAGGACGGGGTGAGTTTTTCCCATAAACTACAAAAGCACCCCGAAACCGAAGTGCTTTTGCCGTTTATCTTAGATAAGGATAATTAGAATCTTGGACAGTAAATAGTTTGAGGTCCTCTTCTGTTCCACCTGCCTACGTAAGCAACACCCACTTCAAATGCACCTCTTGAATCAGTTGCCTGGAGCAATTGAGATACGTTAATATCGTAAGCTACGCTTACAGTAATGTGGTTCCATTCAACACCTGCATCCAAAATTACAGACTCAGGATCAAGTCTCTTATCCTGCCAAGGTGCATTTGGGTCGCCGCCTACCATGCGGAACATGGCGCCAAAATGGAAGTTGCTTCCTGCCGGGTCTCTTTCCTCAAATAATATACGCGCATCAGTTGCCATAATTAATTCGATAGACTGACCTTGGTCTAACAATATAAACTTAGGTTGCAACGAAATACGGTTGGTTACCGGAAACTCAATACCGCCGCTACCTGTGTATTTCATGTTCAGCTTAACACTGTTGTTACCCAGCATAGAGATATCAGGCATATTAACATGATAAACAGCTGCACCCAGGTAAACATTTACCCTGCGGCTGATTTTCATATACCATAGCAAGCCTACGTTTACATCCCAGTACAATTTCTTATTGTCTACTAAAAATTCGTTAGTTGGCAATAAAGGATTGTAAGCCGAGCCATCCCACTGGCTGCCAAACTGAAGATTGCTGTAATCAATAGTCTGATCATATATCTGCGAAGAAAAACCTAATGCGAGATAGTTGGTGTTATCGCGGTTCAACGATTTGTGGTAAGCAAGGGCTAATCCTGCGCAGTTATAACCGAACTTCGACTCCCCGGCCTGATCGCCTAAGAAAGAAGCACCAAAACCAAATGCATCACCTGATGCAAATCCTTTGTTTGTTCTGAATTCAGCCGAAGCAGTATATGTACGATACATAGGCACCGACTCATTCTCTAGTACAGAACCCCATTGGCTTCTGAACAGGCCCGATAAACGGTAATTACCATCAAATGCCCCCACCATGGCAGGATTCAAATACATAGGAGCCATGGTAAATTGCGAAAAATGCGGATCCTGCGCTTTTACTCCGAAAACTACTAAGGTCAGTACGAATATTTGTAAAACTTTCTTCATTATCTCAGGTTTAAAATAGTTATCTAAAATAGAAAAAATTTGGTTTTCCAACCCATTGTCACAAAAAAAAATCAGAATTCACTGTATTCTTAATCGAAAATGCCTTTTAAATGTTACAATTTCACTTTTCAGCACTAAAAAAAACATACAAAATCAGAATTTAACAAAACCGGCTTTGCCAATTACAACCACCGCATTGTTTTTAGTGCGCACTAAATCAAGACGCTATTATAACTGTTTTGGTTGGATGATGAAAACTTAAAAAATCTATGTCATCCATACCAAACAGCTATTAGACGCGCCCTCTTATTAAAACGCTGCAAAGCCGTGAATTATTTTCATCCCGCAGGTTTTTACAGAACCCTGATTTATTGTGTTCGTTCGGGTAAATACAATGATCATAACCCAATCATAAAAATCATAATAAATCAGCGTTCTATTGTATTATCCTCATTGTGGGGCAATTCATTATTTTAGCGCCCTCAAAAATTGAACTATGTACAGAACAAACACCTGTGGCGAATTGAATATTTCCAATACCGGCATTGAGGTAACACTCAGCGGCTGGGTGCAGAAAACCCGCGCCCTGGGCGGAATGACCTTTGTTGACCTGCGCGACCGTTATGGTATTACCCAACTGGTATTTAATAATGATACCGATGTTGCCCTGTGCGACCGCGCCAATAAACTGGGCCGCGAATTTGTAATTCAGGTTAAAGGAAAAGTTACTGAGCGCACCAGCAAAAATCTGAATATACCAACCGGTGAAATAGAAATCAATGTAAGTGAGATGACAATCATCAGCGAGTCGGAAACGCCGCCGTTTATTATTGAAAACGCCACCGATGGCAATGAGGAGTTGAGGCTCAAATACCGCTACCTGGATATAAGAAGGCCTGAACTGCGCGACCGGTTAATTATGCGCGCAAACTTTAACCGCGCCGTGCGCGAGTATTTAGATGCCAAAGGCTTTTTGGAAATTGAAACCCCAAACCTGATTAAATCCACACCCGAGGGCGCACGCGACTTTTTAGTGCCTTCGCGTTTAATGCATGGTAGTTTTTATGCCCTGCCTCAATCGCCGCAGATATTAAAGCAGCTATTAATGGTAGCAGGTATGGACCGGTACTATCAGATAGTAAGATGCTTCAGGGATGAGGATTTCCGCGGCGACCGCCAGCCTGAATTTACCCAGGTGGACTGCGAAATGAGCTTTATACACCAAGAAGATATTTTTGAAACCTTCGGGGGTATGATGAAGCATGTGTTTAAGAAGATAAAAAACTATGATTTGCCCGACCTGCCCCGCATAAAGTATGATGATGCTATGCGGTTATACGGTTCTGATAAACCGGACCTCCGTTTTGATTGCAAAATAGTTGAACTGAATAGCGTATTGCCAAAATCCGAATTCGGCGTATTTAATAATGCTATTACTGAAGGTGGATTAGTAGCAGGCTTAAATGCCAAAGGTTGTGCTGCATACAGCCGCAAACAGTTCGATGAACTGGTTGAATTTGTAAAAGTATCGCACCGCGGTTTAAGTGGGTTAGTCAATATCCGTTTTAATGAAGATGGCACCGTAAAATCTTCGGTAGACAAATTCTTTAACGAGGAACAATTGCGCGAAATAGGAAAAGCTTTCAATGCCCAAAAAGGTGACCTGCTTTTAATTGCAGCCGATAAAACTTCTAAAGTCCGCAAATCATTAGGCGACCTGCGTTTGGAATTAGCGAAGAAAAACAACTGGCTCGACTCTAACGCCTGGAGCGTAATTTGGGTAGTTGATTTCCCTCTATTTGACAAAGATGAAGAGAGCGGCGAAATTACTTTTGCGCACCACCCATTCTGCTCGCCCCACCCTGAAGACATGCAATATTTTGACAGCGACCCCGTACGCGTAAGGGCACAAACTTATGATATGGTAATGAATGGCAACGAAATCCTTTCAGGCTCTATACGTATCCATCAAAAAGACATACAGGAAAGGGTATTTAACCGATTAGGCTTTAGCCCCGAAGACCGCGAGAAAAAATTCGGCTTCCTGCTCAACGCCTTCCGTTTCGGTGCCCCGCCCCACGGCGGTTGCGCGTTCGGTGTTGACCGCGTAATTATGCTTTTATCCGGCGGCGAAACCATTCGCGATGTAATAGCCTTCCCCAAAACATCAGGGGGAAGAGATTTGATGATGGATGCACCAACCGTAGTAGATAAAAAGCAGTTGGATGAGTTGGGGATTGCGGTGAAATAAGGGCCCCATAAGTTATGTATGTGTAAATTATTGACCATAGCCCAGAATGAAAGAAATCCGTCAGAGTTACACAGATAAAGTAAGCGAACCAGCCAATGGGCAATCGGGTTCTAAAACCTACGCCGTAACAGTAGCTAAAGCCGCTTACCTTTATGCTGGCGTGCCCGCCTTCATATTAATTCTATTAATTCCATTTCTCTACTTTAAACATCCTCAATTGGCTGTTTTGTCTATCCTCTTTCTTATAGTTTATGGTGTATTGATTAAAAAGTATAAATCATTTTTTGTTGAACAAATAGACCTTCTGCTATTTGCAGATAAGGTGATTATAAAGAATGCAGAAATTACAGAAGTTAATTTCAATAGAATCAAGGATTATAATATTGAAAAGACGTGGTCCGATGGAATAAACCTGACAATCACTTTAAAAAATGGAGATAAAATAAAATTGCGTTCCAATAAAACTATGGAAGGAATAAAAAATATGAAACAATTTACTATAGATTTTGATAACGTAATTGAGCCGTTGATTATGTCTGGAAATATTCAGGCAAAAAGGAAGAAGACGTTTATTGAATCGCCAATATTTATGGTGCTCTTTATAATAAATACGCTGCTTGTTTTATCCGGAATAGCCATGAGTTTTTATTTTAAAAAACCTATGCCGCCGTTTGTATGGATATGCACTGGCTTGTCTATTCCTACTTAGTTCTATATTTTTATCAAAAGAAGAAATGATGAAATTTGAAGCGCCTATGCAGTTGGCGTTTTAGGCGGCACCTACGGTGCGCAACGTCCTTTTTACAATTTTACTACAAACAGCCGGTTGCTCTGCAACGGAAATACAATTTATGTTTGCAATGCTGCCCTAAAACGCCCCGGAGGGGCCGTCTGTTTGTAGAAAACCCAACCCCACGATTGTTGCGCGCCAGAGGCGCCGCCTCGAGAATCTTGCACCTTAAACCAAAATCATCAAGTACAACACCATCACACAACAATGCACACCGCCTTGAGAATTTTTCTAATTTAGGCCAAAATTATCCTATATGGCAAACACCTTTACCCAACTATATATACAATTGGTTTTTGCCGTTCAAGGAAGGGCAAACCTCATCCCTAAAGCACATAAAGAAGAACTACACCGCTATATTACCGGCATTGTGCAAGACCGAAACCATAAAATGCTTGCCATTAACTGCATGCCCGACCATACCCACATTTTTATCGGCCTGAAACCAACTCAATCCATCTCCGATTTAATGAGGGATATAAAAACCAATTCCTCCACATTCATTACCAATAAAAAATTCGTAAAAAGCAAATTCAATTGGCAGGAAGGCTATGGCGCGTTCTCATATTCCCGCTCTCACATAAACGCTGTAGTGAAATATATTGCCAATCAGGAAGAACACCACAGCACCCGAACCTTTAAGCAGGAATACCTCAGCTTCCTCAAAAAATTTGTCATAGAATACGACGAAAAATATTTGTTTGAATGGATAGAGTAGGCGAACCTTTGCAGTTTTAGGCGGCACCTACGGTGCGCAACGTCCTTTTTTTGGCCCTTTCTACAAACAGCCGGTTGCTCTGCAACGGAAATACAAATACCAGCCGCTACACTCCGGCCTACCAAACGCCCCAGAGGGGCCGTCTGTTTGTAGTAACCGCAAGCGAAAATTTCTTGCGCGCCAGAGGCGCCGCCTTGGCAATCTACGGATGGAAGCAAAATCCTAATTCCACAACCCCTTATACCTCCCCTCATACTCCTTACAATACCCCACAAACGTATCCACCCAACTGGCATTGGTATTCATACATGGTGCATTCACAAATACCTCGCCGCCGTTTTCGGTAAAGCTTTCGCGGCCACGCACATTTATTTCTTCCAATGTTTCAAGGCAATCGGCAACAAAGGCGGGGCACATTACCAGCAATTTTTTTACGCCTTCTTTGGGCAACTCCTCCAGATATTTATCGGTGTATGGTTGCAGCCATTTATCTCCTTCCAGCCGTGATTGAAAAGAAAGTAACACCTTATTACCATCCAATTGTAATTTTTCACAAACAAGTTTGGTGGTTTCCTTAACCTGGTGCTTATAACAGGTTTCCCAGGCTATTGATTTTAATTCACAACAATCGCCGGATATATAACAATGCTTTTGAGTAGGGTCCGATTTTTTTAGATGCCTTATAGGTAAGCCGTGATAACTGAATAAGTAAGCATCAAAGTTTTGCTCATTCAAATAAGGCCTTATACTATCTGCCAATGCTGCTATATACCCCGGCTCGTTATAAAAAGGTTTCAACACCTTCAGCTTTGTATCTGGCCTTTTCGCAAGAATGTAATCTTTAGCATAATCAATGGCTGTTTCTGATGAACTCATCGCATAATGTGGGTACATAGTTGCTATCAGTATTTCATCCAGCGGCCCTCCTGCTTTGCGTTCCAGTTCTATCAGCGAAGCTTCCGGGGTAGGATTTCCATAGCGCATAGAAACAACAACAGGCATATCCATTTGCTTTTGCACCAACTCCGCAAACTCATTTGTAATTACTTTCAATGGCGAGCCCTTATCTGTCCATACTGTCTTATATGCCTCTGCTGAATTTTTCGCCCTGAAAGGAATGATAAAACCCTTTACAACAATTCCCCGGATGATAGGCGGAATATCAATCACCTTTCCATCCATCAAAAACTCACGCAAATAAATCTTTACGTCTTTTACTGAATAGCTCTCCGGCGAGCCCAAGTTGATGATTATCAGTCCTTTTTTGTTCATTTTATGAGTTAAGTCTATGGTATTTAGAATAAAAATACAGGCACCCCTAAAAACCAATTGTCATGGTTTTGTCATTTTTTGCTTTTCTGATTTTATTCATGCTCTACGGAAATCCTGCCCGATATATTTGCGTAAGGAAAAAGGAAACACAAAGGAAATTTTTATGACAGACGGAAACATTAGTTTGATAGTAGCAGGTGTAAGCTTTAGAAAAACGACATTAGAAATCAGAAATAAGTTCGCCCTTACTTCAGAGCATATCAAAAGGATATACGCTGATGGCTCGGGCAAATATCCTAAAGATTTCTTTATCCTCTCTACTTGCAACCGAACTGAAATTTATGGCAGGGGCGCCAATGCAGAAATGCTTATTAATTTATTGGCAGAAAATACCATCGCAACTCCTGAGGAAATCAGTGAATACGTCTTTATTAAAACAGGTGACGAAGCCGCTAAACATCTTTTCAGGGTGGCTGCAGGTATGGATTCGCAGATTTTAGGCGATTACGAGATTATCGGGCAAATGAAAAACGCCTTTAACCTTGCCAAAACGCATGGCTGCATCAGTGGATACATGGAAAAGCTCTTTAACTCAGCCTTACAATCATCCCGCCAGGTAAAAAGCAGAACTGCATTGTCTGACGGAACAACTTCAGTTTCTTATGCAGTTATCCAGTTATTGAAAGAAGCCATTGGCGCTGAAGCATCTATGAATGTTTGCCTGATGGGCCTCGGTAAAATAGGAACGCTTACACTAAAAAACCTGAAACATTATCTGCCTCAACATCAAGTAACGGTGTTAAACAGAAATGAATCAAAGGCCGAATTAGCCGCAGGTGAGTTTGATGTCAATTTTGCTCCTTTCGAGAACCAGCAGGATGTTTTTCAGAATGCTGATGTCTTAATAGTAGCTACCGGCGCAGAACAGGCCATTGTATCTAAAAAGGACCTCGCAGGCTCTAAACTGAAACTCATTTTCGACCTTTCAGTTCCATCTAACGTGCATCCCGATGTAAAGGAGATTGAAGGCCTGCAACATTATAATATAGATGAGCTTTCGGCCATCGTTAACCAGGCCATCGAAGCCCGTCGTAGCGAAATTCCTGTTGCGGAAGCCATTATAGATGAACACTTTGCCGAATTCCGCCAGTGGGAACAACGCCGGGCATGGTATACCCAGCCTGTTGCTGAGGTTCGGGATGTGCCCGCTTACAAAGTTGCCTAAGCAATTTATAACTTTACTGTATTTCTCAGCGGCCTTTGCATTCTTTGCGCCTTTGCGATAAAAATGTATTAAGAATTTAAATGACATCGTGAGCACTTCCCGTACTATAAAAATTGCCTCCCGTACCAGCAAACTGGCTATGTGGCAAACCGAACTGGTTAAATCCAGACTCGAAGCGCGGGGCCATATATGCGAAATTGTACCGCTTGAAAGCACGGGCGACCTGCAACTTACCCAACCTATTTATGCATTGGGAATTTCGGGTGTTTTTACAAAACAACTGGATGCGGCCTTACTGAATAAGCAAGCGGATATTGCAGTTCACTCATTAAAAGATGTTCCAACTCAATTAGCACAAGGACTTATAATCGCCGCTGTTTTAGAACGCGGCCCTTCGGAAGACCTGGTAATTATAAAAAACAAAAGCAAGTTTGAAGATAATGGTTCAACGGCTGTTATTGCCTCAGGCAGTTTAAGAAGAAGAGGGCAATGGCTGGCGAAATATCCTAACCACNNGTAACGTGCAAACACGCCTGCGCAAATTTGCGGAGTCGGCAGAAATGGATGCCATCATTTTTGCCAAAGCAGGATTAGAAAGGTTGGGATTAGTTCCGGATAATTCCGAAGTTTTGCATTGGATGTTACCAGCTCCCGCACAAGGCATTATCGGCATTGCATGTAGGGAAGAAGATAATGAGATGAGGGATGTTTTGAACGCCATCAACCACCAGGAAACATTTATTGCAGCATCGGTTGAACGCCAGTTTATGCAAACCATGGTGGGGGGATGTTCCGTACCCATTAGTGCCCTGGCACAGGTAAATGGCAGCGAACTTGAATTTAAAGGAGCCATGCATGCCTACGATGGCAAACTTGCATTTGAGGTGAACAGGGTAATGCTGGTTTCTGAATGGACAGGCGCCGGTAAAATTTGCGCCGATAAGTTACTTGCACAACCCGGCGCCGCAGTATTGATAGAAGAAATACGTAACAAAAACTGGGATGAAAAAGGTGTTGTCAACTAAAACACTCGACAGCGATACGCTGGCCTACGCCCAAACCCTGCAACTGGATGTTCAGTGCATGGATTTTATTGAAACAACGGCATTCCCTTTTAAGCTTGAACTTTTCATTAATAAAAATTTCGATGCCCTTGCCTTTACCAGTGCCAGCGCGGTAAAGTTTTTCTTTGAAAATAAAGGCGCCGCTTCCTTTGCCAATAACAAACAGGTATTTGCCATACAAGGGAAAACGCAGGAAGAACTTTTAGCGAGGGGTATACAAACTGATATTAGTGCAGCGTCGGCCCACGAACTTGCCGCCGCCATCATTAAAAGCAATGTAGCAAAAGACGTTTTGCATATTTGCGGCAATTTGCGCTTACCGGTTATGGAAGACAACATGCGTGAGGCCGGCATTTTATATACTGACCTGATGGTTTATCAAACCGGCACAAAAGCCAAAAAAGTGAATGATGCGTTTGATGCAATTTTGTTTTACAGCCCCAGCGGCGTAGAAAGTTTTTTAGTGCTCAACAACATCGATAACGAAACGGTCTATTGCTGTATAGGCAATACCACCGCCCGGGAACTAAAGGAAAAGAAAAGCACTATCACCATAATTTTACCTGAACAACCTTCTCCCCAATCCATGCTAACCGCAGTTTCAAATTATTTTCATAAATCATAATAAATCAGCGTTCTATTGCATTTGGCATTTTTAAAATCAACAAGTAATGAGTGAACTTAAAAACGATCTTTTTCTAAAAGCTTTAAGAGGTGAGCAGGTTCAGCGCCCACCGGTGTGGATGATGCGCCAGGCAGGCCGCTATTTGCCGGAATATTTAAAGCTAAAAGCCAAATACGATTTTTTTACCCGTTGCGAAACTCCCGAACTGGCCTGCGAAATAACCTTGCAGCCTATTGATATCATCGGTCCGGATGCAGCTATTATTTTCTCTGATATCCTGGTTATACCGCAAGCACTTGGCGTAAAAGTTTTAATGGAAGAAGGCCGCGGTCCGTTGCTACCGGATACCATTAGCACCCAGGCTGATATTGATAAGCTGCAAGTTGAAGGCGCTGCTGAAAGGTTGGATTACGTGTGTAAAGCCATTTCACTTTGCAAGCAGGAATTAAACGGAAGAGTTCCGCTAATTGGATTTGCCGGTGCACCGTTTACCATACTTTGTTATATGGTAGAAGGCAAAGGCAGCAAAACTTTTGATAAAGCAAAACAATTTTGCTTTACCGAACCTGCACTTGCCGCACAATTACTACAAAAAATTACCACCGCCACCATTGAATATTTAAAAGCACAGGTTAAAGCCGGTGCTGACTGCGTTCAGATTTTTGATAGCTGGAGTGGCATGTTAGCCCCGGCAGATTTTGATGCTTATTCGCTGCCGTATTTAAAACAAATCTCTGATGCTTTAATCAGCATGTGCCCTGTTATTTTATTTCCTAAAGGTAGCTGGTACGCTTTGCAGCAATTAAGCGAAACATCGTGCTCGGGTATTGGAATAGACTGGACGGTGCCCGCCATTTACGCACGCGAACAAACCCCGGGCAAAACCCTGCAGGGCAATTTCGATCCTGCGAAATTATTAACCGACCCACAAACAATTACCAAAGAGGTTAATAAAATGATAGATGCTTTTGGTGTGCATCGTTACATAGCTAACTTAGGCCATGGCATTTTACCCAATGTGCCGGTTGATAATGCCAAAGCTTTTGTTGATGCCGTAAAAAATTACCCGAACTAATGAAAGCTGAATTTTCTGATTGGATAAAGCAGATTCAGAATAAAATTTGCGTAGCGGTTGAAAAAGCCGATGGCAAAGAAGTTTTTCGTGAAGATAAATGGACACGCGAAGAAGGTGGCGGCGGAATTACGCGCGTTATCCAAAACGGGGCTGTATTTGAAAAAGGCGGAGTAAACACCTCTGAAGTGTATGGCAAAATAACCCCGGCCATCCGCACCCAGTTAAATGTTGAAGGCAGCAGTTTTTTTGCCTGTGGTATTTCGCTGGTGCTACACCCGGCAAGCCCTATGGTGCCAACTGTACATGCCAATTTCAGATATTTTGAAGTGTATGATGAAGCAGGTAAAGTAACCGGCAGCTGGTTCGGCGGTGGCGCAGATCTTACTCCTTATTACTTGTTTGAAGAAGATGCAATTCACTTTCACCAGGCCTTCAAAAACAGTTGCGATAAATTCGGATCAGACCTTTACGAAAAATTCAAAATACAGTGCGATAACTACTTCGTAAACACCCACCGCAACAACGAACGTCGCGGCATAGGCGGCATCTTTTACGACCACCTGAAACCTGGCAAGAACTGGACGGCAGAGCAACTATTCAATTTCGCAAAATCTAACGGAGAGGCTTTTATTGAAGCCTATTTCCCGATCGTAGAAAAAAGGAAAGGATTATCGTTTACTGATAAGCAAAAACACTGGCAACTTATCCGTCGCGGCCGATATGTAGAATTTAACCTCATTCACGACCGCGGCACTATCTTTGGCCTTAAAAGCAACGGGCGTACTGAAAGCATTTTAATGAGCCTGCCCATGAACGTCAGATTTGAATACGACTACAAACCCGAACCAAGCTCAGAAGAAGAAATTTTTTTAGAAGTATTATTAAAACCAAAAAACTGGTTGAAAAATAGAAAATGAAATTGGCAACAAAGGGCAATATCATTAAGAACGACTGGCTGTTTTCCCTCTCGAGAGGGGAAACAGCCGGCATTTTGTCATCCTGAACGATAGTGAAGGATCTTAATGTGCAAATAAGCAACAACTAACAATTGTTAGTCGCATTTGTTTTACGAATAAAGATTGAACCATGAACAGAAGAAACCGCACCCTCAGACAATCACCCGCCCTCCGCGAAATGGTGGCCGAAACGCAGCTCAGTGCCAGCGATTTCATTGTGCCATTATTTGTAACCGAAGGCAAAAATATTAAGGAGGAAATCTCCTCTATGCCCGATTACCATCGTCTCAGCCTCGACAACCTGAAAAAAGAAGCTAACGAACTCTGGAGCCTGGGCGTAAAAAGCGTACTGCTGTTCGTTAAGGTTCCCGACAACTTAAAAGACGACGCCTGCTCAGAAGCCCTCAACAAAAACGGTTTGATGATGCGCTCTATCAAAGCCATCAAAGATGCACAGCCTGAAATGTGCGTTATGACAGACGTGGCACTTGACCCTTTCTCTCCGTACGGCCACGATGGACTGGTAAAAAACTTTGAGATACTGAATGACGAAACGCTAAAAGTATTATCGGCTATGAGCGTATTACACGCAGAAGCCGGTGCGGATTTTGTAGCTCCATCTGATATGATGGATGGCCGGATAGGAACTATCAGAGAAGCATTAGAGCAAAACGGGTATACAAAAACGGGTATACTTGCCTATAGCGCCAAATACGCTTCATGCCTGTACGGCCCTTTCCGCGATGCACTGGAAAGCGCCCCGGGTTTTGGCGATAAAAAAACCTACCAGATGGATCCGCGCAACCGAACCGAAGCCATTAAAGAAACACTGGATGATGTAAACGAAGGCGCCGATATAGTCATGGTAAAGCCCGCCGGTGCTTATCTCGATATTATCCGCGAAGTTAAAAACGCGGTGCATGTACCGGTAGCAGCTTACCAGGTAAGCGGTGAGTACTCGATGATAAAAGCCGCCGCACAAAGAGGCTGGCTGAACGAAAAAGCCGCCATTGCCGAATCGCTGACTTCTATTAAAAGGGCAGGCGCAGATTTAATTGCTACTTACTTTGCCAAAGAATATTTGAAAAACAGATAGTGAATAAAAAAAGTTCCTTCGTTCTTTTTATTAAATCAACTCTTCTTCCTGACCCGATGAGGGCGAAATCAGGTCTCCCTTCGAAGGGAGACGATTACATTTTCATAAGCCGCAGGCCTGCAAAATGTAATCAGAGGGATGAGATACACTTTGAATGAGCGACAAATCAAATTAAAAGAAATAATACCAACATGAAAAACGATATCAGCCGCACCTTATTCGAAGTAGCCGAACAACATATTCCCGGTGGAGTGAACTCGCCGGTTCGCGCTTTCAAACAGGTAGGTGGCACCCCCATATTTATGAAGCGTGCCGATGGCGCCTATATTTTCGATGAAGATGATAATCAGTATATAGATTACATCAATAGCTGGGGCCCCATGATATTGGGCCACAACCATGCACATGTTGTTGAGGCGGTTCAGGCGCAGGTTAAAAGGGCATTCTCTTTCGGCACACCTACAGCGCTTGAAGTAGCTATGGCCAAGCTCATCAAATCAATGGTTCCTAACATCGATATGGTGCGCATGGTAAACAGCGGCACAGAAGCCTGCATGAGTGCAGTGCGCGTAGCCCGCGGCTTTACCGGTAAATCAAAAATTATCAAGTTCGAAGGCCACTATCACGGCCATGCCGACCTGTTCCTTAAAAAAGCAGGTAGCGGTGTAGCTACCCTCAATATAAAGCAAGAAGGCGGTATTCCAACCGCAGTTACAGACGACACCTTAATAGTTCCCTTCAACGACCCGGCGGCGCTGGAGCAAATGGTAGCCCAATACAAAAATGAACTGGCAGCCATTATTGTTGAACCGGTGGCCGGTAACATGGGCTGTGTGCTTCCGCAGGATGGATTTTTGCAATTGCTGCGCAAGCTTTGCACCGATAATAACATCGTATTGATTTTTGACGAGGTAATGACCGGCTTCCGTTTATCGCGCGGCGGCGCACAGGAACTTTACAACGTGTGGGCCGACCTCGTTACTTTCGGAAAGGTAATCGGCGGAGGCCTACCGGTTGGCGCTTTCGGCGGAAGAAAAGATATGATGAGTTGCGTAGCCCCGCTGGGCAATGTTTACCAGGCAGGCACATTAAGCGGTAATCCGCTTGCCATGACGGCCGGGCTCGCAACGCTTTCCGAACTAAACAATAGCCCCAAAGCCTACGAAGCGCTTAACGCAAAAGGCGTTTACCTGCGCGAAAAAATGCACGAAGTATTTACCCGCAAAGGTATTGCTCATACCATTAATCAGCTTGGCTCTATGATAAGCGTTCACTTCTGCGAAGATGCTGTAGTTGATTTTCAAACCGCATCCAAAGGCAATAACGATACCTTTAAAAAATTCTTCCATCATCTTTTAGATAATGGCATTTACCTGCCACCATCGGCTTTTGAAAGCTGGTTTTTATCTATCGCGCTTAGCGATGGGGATATGAATAAAACTATTGCCGCTTGCGAGAGTTTTACGGCATAGGATATTCGGTGTTATAAGCTGTAATTACAATGGCCACGCAGTTCCATCTTTCTCACTCAGGCTATTTGCTTTTAATCTCCGCCACTCATTTTGTAATTGCTGCAGGTTTTGGGCAGCCGCTTCAGTTTTTTGCTCAATTCTTTTAAATCCGCCTACCAACCTGGTTAACACAGGTATTAAACGTGCAAATTCGGTTGCCCCGCTATCGGGGCCTGTGCTTTTTTCTTTTAACCTGAATACATTTTTTATATAATGCCCGCTTTCGCTTTGCAGTTGCTGGTACTCTTCAAATACATGATTGGCATCTGCGGCAAATGCCTGAAAATTCTTTGCAAAACAAAACAGCGCCTGGAAGGAACGCCCACCATCAGGGCCATTGTCCCTGCCCGACAATTTCTCCACATAACTATCTATTTCAGGGGTAGCCTCTTGTATAAACTTTTGTGGCAATGGGTAAAAATCCATAACATGTTTATAAACCTTTAAGTAGGTCTTACTAAAGTCGCGGTGCAATTGCTCATACTGCTCATATTCTTCTTCGGGTCTCATACAGTATTTGTTTTCACTTCTATTTTACTGAAACCTCAAGCCATATGTTTGATTTTAAGCGAGGTAATTAACAGAATAACCCTTGTTTAAAATATTTTTTTCTATAAAATCTGCTCTCTTTTGCCTTCACCCATCAGGACAGTCGTAATCCTTTAGTTGATAAAAGCTCCATCATAATTCCATCCCATCCAAGCTTTGTAGTTATCTTTAAGCAACAAAATAACCGGCAGTGCCGCTATGAAAAGATTTTTACTTACTCTTCTGGTTACACTTGTTATTTGCACCCATTTAAAAGCGCAGTTAACTATTGCAGGCCAAAACCCCTCGTGCTACGGCTTTTGTAACGGCGCTGCACAGATTATTAACCAGGGCATCGGCCAATACCATTATTTGTGGAATACCGGCGATACCATTGATGGTATTTCAGGTTTATGTGCCGGTAACTATCAATGTATTGTGAGTGACAGCTTGTACCTGGTTATTGATACGTTGAAAATCAACTTACAACAACCAGCACCATTGGCAATCTCCCCAATAAGCATAACCAATGTTCCGTGCTACGGCCGCAACAATGGGTACGTAAGGTTCAGCGCCACAGGCGGCATCGGAACAGCCTATAACTTTACATGGTCTACGGGTTACCAGGGCATTTTAAGGGATAGCACTATCTTCAATTTGCCGGCCGGTAATTATAGCATCAGCATTACAGATGTAAATAACTGCCCGGCCAGCACATCATTTTCTATAAGCCAGCCGGAGGCTATAACCACTTCAGCGCAATATACCAACGCCACGTCGTGCGGCACCTGTAACGGCACAATTACCACCTCATCGTCCGGTGGCTCCTCTTTAACTTTTAATTATCATTGGTCAACCGGGGCAACTTCCGCCAACATTTCCAGCCTCTGCCCGGGGGCTTACGGTTTAACTGTTACCGATACTACCGGTTGTTCAGCCAAAACAAATTACAATATTTTTTCAAATCAAAATTCTTTAACTGTTTCATTTAGTACCGCCACCAATATTGATTGCCAGCACCCTAACGGCTTTTTGTTTGCAACTCCTTCCGGCAATAACGGCCCGGTTCAGTACCTGTGGAGTACCGGTTCAACAGCCCCTGACATTTTTAATCTTCCTGCCGGCGTTTACCAGGTAGGCGTAACCGATTCTTCCGGCTGCTTTGCTACAGCAACGGATACTATACAAAACCTTGGCATATCAATTGCCACGCTGCAGCACCAGGATTTCAGCTGCGAAACCAACAGTGGCCTGCTAATAATTTCCCCCGGCCAGGGCACCCCACCTTACACTTTACACTGGAGCACCGGAAGCACAAGCGACACACTATCAGGCCTGTTGCCGGGCACCTATACAGTTACCGTTACCGACCATGCAAATTGTTCAGCCAGCAAAGCCTTCAGTATATCGCAGGTAAATAATGCCGTTTCCTTACAGGCCACCGGTGTTAGTATGAACTGTAAAAACATCCATAATGGCAGCGCTTTTGTTTACCCATACGGAGGCTCCATGCCTTATACCTATCAGTGGAATACAATTCCTGCCCAGTTAACTGATACCGCCACCGGCCTTGCTACCGGCAATTATATCGTAAAGGTTACCGATTCATTTGGCTGTACCATTTCAGCCAGTGTAAGTGTTGACAGCAATTACAGCCAGGTAACAACATCAGTAACTATCGGCAATTGCGATAGCACCGGTTCTGCTACTGCCAATCTTACAACCGGCACGCCTCCCTTTACCTATTTGTGGAGCAGCCAGCCGGCACAAACTACTGCCACCGCCGATAGTTTATATATTGGCACCTACAGTGTTTCTGTTACAGATTCAACGGGCTGCACCCGTACTGGCGCCGCCAACGTTCAATTTAATTGTAAGGGATATATTACAGGCACGGTTTTTTACGATATAAACGCCAATTGCCATTTGGATGGTGGTGAAAACGGCATAGCGGGCTTAACCGTATTAGCTACCAATAGCGATATTACTTTTTCGGGTGTTACCAATTTATCGGGGCAGTACACTATACCCATTACGGCCACCGGCCAGTACAGCATTATTACGGCGGTAAATTCAAGTTCGGCTATTTTGCAATATGGCGGCGGCGGATGCGGTTACTTTGAAGTATGCCCTGCTTCCGATACAATTACTTTTACCACACTGAATGACACCTTCCCCAATCATAATTTCGGCTTTGTAGGCTCTTCAGATTTCGACCTGGCCATTCAGGCTGGCTGGAGCCCGGTGGGTTCAAACCTGCAAAAGCAGTACTGGATATTATATGCTAATCATGCATTTCTGGCGCCTTATACTGACTCTGCCACTATTACTTTTAATTACGACCCTAACCTTACCTTTCAATCCGGTATTCCGGCACCTGTCAATGATGCCGGCAATCATATTCTTACATGGCGGGTCGACAGTATTCCTTCCCCAACTTATCTCTGGGCCGACAGGGTTCAAGCCTTCTTCACAGTTGCTTCAGGGCTTGCTTCCGGCTACCAATTAAAAAACAGCTTTCATATAGAACCGTACGCAGGCGACTGCGACACCAGCAATAATTCTGTTTACACAACCGAAATTGCAGGCCTGTCAGCCGTTCCTATTTCTAAAGAAGTATATCCGGAAGGCGATATCACGATGGCGGACTCCATTCTAACCTATACTATCCGTTTTCAAAATACAGGCGCCGACTCTGTACACATTGTAAAAATTACCGACTCGCTTTCCTTCTGGCTCGATCCTCAGAGTGTGGTCAACATTGCATCAAGCCCGCTTTTCAATCAGTTTTCTATTATGCCCGGCGGAGTGTTAACCTGGGTGTTTAATCCCGCTGGCCTGCCTGATAGCGCAACCAATGTCTTAGCCAGCGCCGGGTTTGTATCGTTTAAAGCAAAATTTAAAGCAGGCATCGTTCCCGGGGCCACCATTCAGAATAGAGCACAGATTTTCTTTGATAACTTACCACCGGTAGCCACTAATACCGTGGCTGATTATATTCCGTTTCCGGTGGCGGTTTCCGAAATTGCCAATAACCCAATTAGTGTTCAGATATTCCCAAATCCGTTTAATGATATGGCCACTGTTTTGGTAGACGGATTGAGCAGCCCGTACGATTTTGAGTTGATGGATATAACCGGAAGGCGTGTAAAGAGCCTACATGCCATAACAACTACCCGTTTTCAAATAAACCGGGCAAGCCTTACCCCTGGCGTTTATATCTATGGCATTTACAGCAACAACCAGCCGGTGTTTTATGGCAAGGTGGTAGTAGAATAGACCTCTTTCACAATTCAACATTTCTCTCTCCTTCGGAGCTTGCCTATACACATAATTTTTTCCTTTCATTCAGTAATACGGTGTACCTGCAAAAGCCTCGCCCCTTCCGTCCCCTAAAGGGGAAACCAAAGCCAATGCAAAACAGCGCGTCTTAAATTGAACGACCGGCTGTTTAGCCCTGGTCCCCTTTAGGGGACGGAAGGGGCGAGAAACGCGGATAAACGAAGCAAACAAAAGATATAGTCTGAATAAGAAGATGTGTGCATAGGCAAGCCTTCGGAGAGAGCCGCTTTAGGGTGGGATTCAAAAAGAGCGAATTGTGAAAGAGGTGTAATTATGGGGTGATAATTTTTGAGCGACGAGTTGCCTGTTTAACTCTTTTCCAAAAAGGTTTATTCCCTGCCTCCAGCCAAAAGAAAAGCCCCGCATAAATGCAGGGCTTTCCGACTTCAACCATCATAACCACTTATGATATCTTCACTTCAATTGCGCCTTTCTCCTTCGCTTCTTCAACCTTAGGCAGTGTTACATTTAAAATACCGTTTTCATAAGCGGCTGCTATTTTATCTGCAACCACTGTTTTGGGTAAAGTAAAACTGCGTTTAAAAGATTGGTTCGTAAACTCCCTGCGGGTCATCTTTTCGCCTTCTTCTAATTTCTCTTCTTTAGCTTCAGCGCTGATGGTAAGCAAACTGTCCTCCACCTTAATGTTAAAGCCTTCTTTTGCAAAACCGGGGGCCGCAACATTTAACAGGTATGCGTCTTTGGTTTCTTTAATGTTCACTGATGGGGTATTTAATTTACTCCATTCGTTTTGAAAAAAGGTTGGCAACTCGCTCTCAAATACATTTTCAAGTAAATTGGCAAACCTTGGGTTCCTGAAACGACCGCCTTCGGGTCTTACTGTTAGCATTGTCATAGCTTATAAATTTTAGTTTTTAATGAATGTTGAATGACGGTAGGCATAAGTCAAATTGCGTACCACGCATCGTTTCGGCAATTTTGTCGTGTAAATTAGAATTATTAATGACATTTTGTCTCCTTGTGGTAGATTTGAGAAGCTAAAATGACCTGAGGCTACTGGGGCCTGTAAGATGCCTATCCTGATTCAACAACGTTATGCTAAGAAATACATCTACCCAAACCCTCTAACTCCCGAAACGGGAGAATCGCCACCCAGAAATACAAAATACCATCAAGAGGCAAAATTGTTCTTTTTGCTGCGTGGCTGCTCCTCCGCTTCGGAGGCTGGNNGTAGCGCAAAAAGAATGGAGTATCGGCTTAACTTAACCCCATTATATCCTTAAAGGGAAAAAGCAAAGGGCCAGGCATCAATCTCAAAGACTGATATCTGACCCTTTAAAATAAGCCAATAGCTCATGTAAATTGCTACTTAATGATTTGAACGTTCTTCGAATCGTCTTTTTTGGTATCCGGGTCTTCAACACTACCCTTCTTCCAGTATTTATCGCCGCGGTGCTTCTTATCTAGTGGGAAGCTGCGCGAGATGGTGAATCCCAAGCGCAACTGCCCTTGTGCCCAGTTATGTGCATTATAAGGGATATAATCGTTCTCCAGCAAACCGGCAGTATTGCTCAGGTTAACGTGAAAAACGTGCCCACCGGTTTCAAACTCTACACCCAGGTTAAGTGCGGGATAGTAACCTGCGTTTTTTATGCCTCTAACCATGGCAAAAGGAATCCTGTCGCCAATACCCGATTTCTGGCATGGTATATAGTACTCAAAAATAACCGCAGTGCGCTTATTGAATTTTGCGCGTGCCGAGAGCCCCATTGCGAACAAACCGTTTTTATCATTAACGGGCACCAGGTTTCTCCAAACAAAAGTAGGCTCAAGCTGTACCGAAAGCCAGGTGGTAGCCTTGGTTGCTATCAGGCCCTGCAGCAGGTAACTTAACCTATGAGAAAAACCCGTATAACCTTTGGGATAATAATCCAGTTGTGACGAATCAGTAGATTTTAGCTGGCTGCTAACGCAAACATTGCCGTACAAATCAATAGTTACCGGAATCTTAAAATCAGTTGTTTGCTTTAATACCCTGTATTTGGCATGTACATCCCAAAGTTCGGTCGGGCTGCTCATTTGGGTAGCTGCACCACCTGTAGCCGATGGCACCACAATACTTTCTCCCTGTCCCTTCATTCTTTCTGTTCCTACTGATAAATCATCTGTAATACCATAATCAAAAGTTATACCTATATCCGCTGCCTGGTCGAAACCAAAAAGGTTGTGTATGTTATCTTCTTTAGTTGCAAAGGCATCGCCAAAGCGGTGGCTTATCTGAAAATCAAGCGCCCCTTTTTTGGTCATTTCAACCGACTGGCCATTAATAACCCTGGTCATCTTAAAAGTATAAGCAACATATTCCCTTACATGCTTCTCATTGCTATTCATCATGCTATCCAAAAGATCCATTTGGGCTGAAGAATACATTACCGAAACAAGGAACAAAGACGAGAAAAAATATTTCATGAGTGTGTTTAATTATCAATACTATTAAATAATTACTATTAACCGGAACTTTGGCTGTTTCCCCTCTCGAGAGGGGTGGCCGCAGGCCGGGGTGTGTGGCTGTTTGGGGTAATGTGCACGAACAGCCACACACCCCGCGCTTCGCGCACCCCTCCAAGAGGGGAAACAGCCGCGCCTATTTATGAAATTTTTCAAATGCAAACTCTACATTGGTTTTTACATCCTCTGCAATATTAGCCCCTACAATACTTGGTATTTTAATATCATGGTCGGCTAGTTTTACCATAAACCCGGCAGTAGCACTAACCGGCTGGCCGTTTTTAATAGTCAGCTTTCCTTTTATTTCGCGATCTTTTTTTACACCGTGCATTTCAATGGTGCCTTTTAGCGTAATATCGTACGTGCCATCTTTTGTAAAATCAAGGTCTTCAACAATAACCATATCTAACTGGGCATATGGAAATTTATCGCTTTCCATGTAGTTTTCGTTAAAGTGCTCCTGCATCAGTTTATCCTTAAACGTAAAACCACTTTGCTTGATTTTGCAGAAAACCTTTTTGGTTTTGGTATTCAAAACGCAGATAGCGCTATTGGTAGTGGCATCAATATTTTCCATTGCAGTGGCCGAAAAAAAGTGTACCATGCCTTTCTGGCAGGCATAAGTATCGGCATATTTATCGTCCTGGGCACCGGCATATAAAAATCCTGCTGCCAGTAATATCATCACCATAAGTGCCTTGAAATCAATTGTGGGTTTCATCTTTTTTTGTTTATTAAAGCTTATTGCTTATAACCATTTTGTTGCCAGCACTCCAGTTGTAATATCAGGGTATCCGGTAGCGGACCACCTGTGTTAGGCATAAGAATACAACCGGCATTTTTTACTGAGCAAATAACGTTCTTGGTTTCAAAAGCGTTAACTGTGCTGGCATAAGTTGAAAGGTCAACCCCTAACTGCGCGCTTCCTCCTCCATGGCAAGGTGCATAAGCACAGTAAAAGCTTATTATATTGGGGTTAACATTTAGAGACCAGGTATTGGTAGTTGCACTTATGCCTGAGCAATTAACCGGGGCCGCCAACTTTGTTCTGTCCTTAGTACACGAATACAAAGTAGTGAGGGCTAAACCCAATGTGATTATAAAAACCGTTTTCTTTTTCATGGAATACAACTCCTTAATTATTTTGGTTATGATGCTTCTGGTTTTCAGGCTAAATGGCAATATAAAAACGCTTGTCTTCGGGAATATTATGGACTCCCGTATTTACTTCTTCTGTTTAACAGAAACTGTAAATACGGGGCCGGCTAAAACTTCATCTGACCATTTATTAAAAACTATGCGTCCCTGCAACATACGCATTTACCCCTTCAGGGGATTAATTACTGAATCACTATTTTTTTGGTTACGGTTGCCCCATCAATATTCAGCTTAACAAAATATATACCTGCAGCAAAAGATGAAACATCGAATGAACGATTGAAACTTCCGGTATTAAGATTTTCATTAAACAGCTGTTGGCAAAGTTTTCCGTCAACCGAGTAAAGAGAAGCGCTGGTAGCACCCGGTTTATTTACAGCAAATGAAAGGTTAAACAAAGATGATGTAGGATTTGGATAAACCATTAAACTGGAAATACTATTGTAAATATTATTGATACCTGAAGAACTTGCATGAATAGTGGTAGTACCGGCAAATATATTAGAGTCGGGAACACCTACACCTGAAACAGCAGTATCCACAAGATAGTAGTCAACACTATCGCTGGAATTAAATGCATAATAGAATGTAACTGCTGAATCAGTTGCAGGGGCGGCCCACTGAAATACCCAGGTATTGACACCGTGAGCGGCATTACGATGGCTGATATAACTGGTAGTAGCGCTACCTGACAAATGCTCTGTTGTATTGGTAGTTGCAAAACTGCCTGCCATTGAATTGCTCGGATTTAATGCGGTCAGCTCAAAGCCCGATACCCAACCCGGTGCAATAACAGAGAAAGAGACAAAATAATTAGTACCCGGCACATAATTAAAAGAGCTGTTCAACAGCGATAGTGAATTAGAGTCAGTTCCAATCTGCAATAACAGGTTAGAAGACGTAACAGCCTGATTGCTACCACCATGACAAGGAGTGCCCTGGCCGGCGAGTGCTGTATTAGAACAGGTTAAATCCGGTATAGGTTGGCTGGTTGGATCTCCACATACTCCTGGTACGGGAAATTGAATCTTAGAGCTAACATTAGTAGTACTGAGGATTGCCAGTATAATAACCAGCATAATTGTTGTTAGTAGATGTTTTCTTTTCATAGGTTCAGGGTTGTTTTTAGGTTAACAGGTTCAAAGAAAATAAATTTCCGACTGTTGCAAAATATTTTACCAATCAGCGGTCATTGTTTTTGGCAGCAAAAAATAGTCAGAACCCTTATTCACCAATGGATTTGAGCCCTTTTAACAAGTGAAAACAGGGTACACCCAAATACATCACCGTTCGTTTCGGAAAATAAGATAAAAGCATATTTACCGCTAAAATTCGTATATTATATACCAATATGTATCCAGTGGCCATCTGCCTTAATCGTGTATAACACTGATAAAAAAAACAGAAACGCCTGGCGCACATGCCTTTAATGCAAATTGAATGACTATCCGCATGATTACNNGGTAATCATGCGGATAGTCATTGCAAATTGTGCCCGGCTACTCTTTAACTATTTTTTCTGTTACCGTTGTCCCACCTGCAACCAGCTTAACCAGATAGACTCCGGATGCAAGAGATGAAATATCATATGAGCGGTTGGAGTTACCGCTAACACCCTCATTGAACAGCTGTTTGCAAAGCCTGCCATCAACCGAATAAAGCGAAGCACTGGCCATACCCGGCTTAACCATGTTAAACGACATACTGAATTCACCGTTTACAGGATTGGGGTACACCTGTAATGCCAAACTGTTAATGGCGTTATTTGCAATGCCGGCACCAAAACCATGATTAATAGTTACAGTTCCGACAAATATGTTAGAGTCAGGAATACCTGAACCGCTTCCGCCCCAAAAATCTGCGCTATC
>PMXD01000274.1 GCA_003165895.1 Bacteroidota bacterium
CTCTAACTCCCGAAACGGGAGAACCTCAGTCCCAAAATACACCCACCGGGCAAAGCTGCTCTTTTTGTTCCGTGGCTGCTCCTCCGTTTCGGAGGCCGGGAGGTTGGGCAGCGCAAAAAGAACTGAGTATGGGCCTAATAACATGGCCGCACAACTTATACCTTTTTTGTCGCCTGTAACAAATAAGCTTTTATAAAATCATCCAAATCTCCATCCAATACTGGTTGAATATTGGAGGTCTCATACCCTGAGCGGTTGTCTTTAATCAACTTATATGGATGTAAAACATAATTTCTTATCTGGCTACCCCATTCGTTCTTTCGTTTGGTGCCTTCCAGTTTATCGCGGGCCTCGTTACGCTTTTGAATTTCTATTTCGTAAAGCTTTGATTTAAGCATTTGCAGGGCCATATCGCGGTTTTCGTGCTGAGACCGGGTTACCTGGCATGCAACCACTATGCCAGTGGGGATGTGCCTTAACCGCACTGCTGTTTCAACCTTGTTTACATTTTGCCCGCCTGCGCCACTGGAGCGGAAAGTATCCCACTCCAATTCACCTGCCGGAATATTGATTACAATGGTATCATCTGCCATGGGGTAAACAAAAACAGAGGCAAAAGAGGTTTGGCGTTTACCCTGCGCGTTAAACGGCGAAATACGCACCAGGCGGTGCACGCCGTTTTCTCCTTTTAAATAACCATAAACAAATTCGCCGTCAATTTCGAGCGATACGGAACGGATACCGGCTACGTCATCATCGGTTCTTTCAATCTCTTTAATTTTATAACCGTGGCTCTCGGCCCACATTACGTACATGCGTAGTAACATAGAGGCCCAGTCGCAGCTTTCGGTGCCGCCTGCGCCTGCGTTAATTTCAAGCACTGCACTTAACTGGTCTTCGTGTTCAGTTAATGTTGCGCGGAATTCAAGGTTATCAATAGCCGCTAGTGCCTTGTTATAGGCTTCTTTTAATTCAGGTTCAGTAGCGTCTCCTGACTCAAAAAACTCGCGCATTACTGAGGCATCTTCATAGGATTTCCAGGCCTCGTCAAAAGCCGATATCCAGATTTTATTGATTTTGATTTCCTTTAAAAGGTCCTCGGCTTTTTTAGGATTGTTCCAAAAGTCGGGGTGAGCGGTGGTGTGTTCGTCTTGTAATATTTTGAGCTTGCGATTCTCTATGTCAAAGAAACCTCCTCAGAGTGTCAAGTCGACTCTTTATATCGTTAATGTTTTCGGTGGTCATTGTTTTTTAATTGAGGGGCGAATATAGGGAAATGATTTTTGAATTGCGATTTTTGATTTTTGATTGATTGCTGATTTATGAATAAACCCAGATCAGGATGACTACGTGTATTCATTCATAAATCATAAATCATAAATCATTAGCGTCTTCCATCTCATTAAAGAAGGCGTCTTTGATGTGGTAGACTTTTAGTTTTCCGTTTATGTTGGTAATGGAAACGATATCGAAGCGGATATTGGTGTCGAGATTATTTTCGAACATATATTCCTCGGCAGCACGGCGTATTTTTTTTCGTTTCTTTCTATCAACTGCTTCTTCGGGGTATCCAAAGTAATCGGTGCTGCGGGTTTTTACCTCGGTAAATACAGTAAAATTATCATCGCTGCTGATAATGTCAATTTCGCATTTGCCATGCTTATAGTTGCGGGCAAGGATAGTGTGCCCGTTGGCGGTCAGAAATTCTGTAGCAGTTTCCTCTCCCTTAGCGCCAAGTTGATTATGTTCGGCCATACCGGTAAATATTCAGTTCAAAGATAAACGGAGTCTTTGAGAAAAATTATGGTTGGGCAATCTTTATTTGCAGCGGGTTTACAGGTCTTTAACAGCCAACGTGAGCCTGCTGATGCAAACCAGTTGCTTGCTTTCATTTACAATCTTTATGTCCCAAACCTGTGTAGAGCGGCCAATGTGTATGGGTCGGGCGGTTCCGAATACATAACCCTCACGCACTCCTCGTATGTGGTTGGCATTAATTTCGAGGCCTACTACAATTTGCTTGTTCATGTCAATGCAAAGGCTGCCGGCAACGCTGCCAATGCTCTCGGCTAAAACGCAGGAGGCGCCACCATGTAAAAGACCCAATGGCTGACGGGTTCGGTGGTCTACCGGCATTTTAGCGGTTATGTAATCATCGCCAATTTCTGTAAACTCAATGCCAATGTGTTCGCTGATATGTTCTTTCGAAATACCATCTTGCAATATTTCGAGGTCAGGTTTTATCTTCCAGATCATAGATTCGTGTTTGTGGGGCAAAGAAATGAATTGTTGGTCGAACTTGGTTTGGTAAAGAAAGCACAGACCTCTCCCGACTTACACTGCGTGCGGTTACTCCCACGAAATCCGGGATGAAACATCTCTTCATCGCAAGCTGTTTAGACCGGACGTATAGTATACACCTCTCCATAGACATGGTATACAGTTCAATATTATGGGTCTAAAGTTATGGGTATGTTCCAGACCCTTCTCCTTCGTAGAAGGATTTAGGATGAGGATGCATTGGATTTTGTATAATTGCTCCCTGATACTATGCGTAATATTTTAATACTCGGTGCGGGTAAATCTTCGGTTGCTTTAATTGATTATCTGATTAGTTATTCGGTTATAGAGGATTGGCAAATAATCGTTGCGGACATGACTGCCGAACTGGCTTTGCTGAAAACAAAGAACCGGCCCAATACCCATTCGCTGGGTGTAAACCTTGCCAATGACGCCGAGCGCCGGGCGCTGGTAGCCCAGGCGGATATAGTTATCTCTATGCTGCCAGCCTCGCTGCATATGGTGGTGGCGCAGGATTGTATCGCGCTTAAAAAGAACATGGTTACCCCTTCTTACATTTCAGATGGCATGCGGGCGCTCGACCAGCAGGTTAAAGATGCAGGCCTGATTTTCATGAATGAAATGGGCCTGGACCCCGGTATTGACCATATGAGCGCCCTGCAGATTATTGACGAGTTAAAACAGCAAGGCAAAAAAATAACAGGGTTTGAATCGCATTGCGGTGGCCTGGTGGCACCTGAGAGCGATGATAACCCGTGGCATTATAAGTTTACCTGGAACCCGCGGAATGTGATTGTTGCCGGACAGGGCGATGGGGGGATACATTACCTGAAAAACGGGGAGCATGTTGATTTAAATTATGGGCAGCTTTTTGAAAGCAGTTCGAAGCTGGAGGTGGAGGGATATGGCCAATTTGAAAGTTATCCCAACCGCGACTCTTTAAAATACATTACTGAATATGGTTTGGAAGGCATACAAACCATGTACCGCGGAACCCTGCGTGTGCCGCCGTTTTGCGCGGGATGGAATGAACTGGTTAAACTGACCCTAACCGATGATAAGGTTGTAAACGGAAACCTTGCCGGCGTTAGCTTTAAAACTTTTTTTGAAGAAAAGTGCAGGCCCTACATGGATGATTTGAGTTTTGATATACGCTCATTATTGTTACGCACCTTTGATGATGACCGGTTGATACATTTTACATCAGCCACCAACGCACAGGTATTACAGGCCCTGCTGGAAAACCAATGGGTAATGAAACCCGGTGATAAGGATATGATTGTAATGGTGCACCAGGTAGCTTTTGAAGATGGTGGATTGAAGATGCAGCTTCAATCTTCGCTGGTATATATTGGCAAGGATGCGGAGCATACTGCCATGGCAACAACAGTAGGCCTGCCGGTTGCTATTGTTACCAAAATGATTTTAAACGGAAAGATTGACAGGAGAGGAGTATTAATGCCCAAATATCCTGAGATTTATAATCCTATTTTAGAGGAGTTGAAGGAGTATGGGGTTGAATTTAAGAAGAAATAAAATAATACATTTTAAACGCAAAGACGCAAAGCAAAAGGAAGTATTAAAGACAGAATGGAACCTGAATAACGGGAGTTAACTATTTTGAGTTTTTAAATTCTTCTGTATTCCTTTGCTCTCTTTGCGTCTTTGCGATAAAAATGTATTTGAATTTTAATATTGATACTATGGAGAAGCAGATAGAAAAGCTAAATAGCAAAAAAGACCAGGCTCAGCTAGGCGGTGGCCAAAAGCGTATTGACGACCAGCATAAAAAAGGCAAACTAACTGCCCGCGAAAGGCTGGACCTTTTAATGGATGCCGGTAGCTTTGAAGAGATAGGCATGTTTGTTGAACACCGCGGCCGCGATTTTGGTATTGATAAAGAGATATACCCCGGCGATGGTGTAGTTACAGGTTACGGAACCATCAACGGAAGAATCGTTTACGTTTTTTCGCAGGATTTTACCGTGTTCGGCGGCTCGCTTTCTGAAACACATGCCGGGAAGATTTGCAAGATAATGGACCTGGCTATGAAGAACGGCGCACCGGTGATTGGTTTGAACGATAGTGGTGGGGCGCGTATACAGGAAGGTGTGGTATCATTAGGTGGTTATGCCGATATATTTTACCGCAATACGATTGCCAGTGGTGTGGTGCCGCAGATATCTGCCATCCTCGGGCCTTGTGCCGGTGGGGCGGTTTACTCGCCTGCCATTACCGATTTTATTATGATGGTGGAGCACACCAGTTATATGTTTGTAACCGGTCCCAACGTGGTTAAAACCGTTACGCATGAGGATGTTACCAGCGAGGAACTGGGCGGTGCACAGGCGCATGCTACCAAATCGGGCGTTACGCATTTTACTTACCCGAATGAGGTGGAGTGTATTGCTTCTATTAAAAAGCTGCTGAACTATGTACCTCAAAACTGCGATGAGCAGGCACCGGTGTATGATTACACCGAAGGCCACGAACTGCGCGAGAAGCTGAACACCATTATACCCGCCAACCCTAACCAGCCTTACGACATCAGGGAGGTAATTACTGAAGTAGTAGATACCGAATCGTTTTTTGAAGTGCAT
Source organism: Bacteroidota bacterium (assembly GCA_003165895.1). Lineage (GTDB taxonomy): Bacteria > Bacteroidota > Bacteroidia > Chitinophagales > LD1 > Bog-950. Next base: position 4,902 of record PMXD01000274.1, read on the forward strand.
AAAGATTATGCCGAAAACATAGTTGTAGGCTTTGCCCGCATTGGTGGCCGCAGCATTGGTGTAGTAGCCAATCAACCCGCAGTATTGGCGGGTGTTTTAGATATTAACAGCAGCAAAAAAGGCGCACGCTTTGTGCGTTTCTGTGATTGCTTTAATATCCCCCTGCTGACGCTGGTAGATGTGCCCGGCTTTCTGCCCGGTACTGACCAGGAGTGGCATGGCATTATAACCAACGGTGCCAAACTGCTGTACGCCTTTAGCGAAGCCACCGTGCCCAAAATAACTGTGATAGTGCGCAAAGCCTATGGCGGTGCTTACGATGTGATGAACAGCAAACACATTGGCGCCGATATGAATTACGCCTGGCCCAACGCCGAGATAGCTGTAGTAGGAGCGAAGGGCGCCGCCGAAATAATCTTTAAACGCGAAATAAGCGCCGCCCCAGACCCCGCAGCCAAACTAAAAGAGGTAGTAGACAACTATGCCGAAAACTTTGCCCACCCCTACAAAGCCGCAGCCCGTGGCTTTGTGGATGAGGTAATTGAACCTTCACTTACCCGCATTAAGTTAATCCGCGCATTTAAGATGACGGAGAATAAGGCGGTTAAGTTGCCGAGGAAGAAGCATGGGAATATACCGTTGTAAAAATAGCAAGAGGTCATGAAAAATCTTATGGGCATAATTAAAGCTAATTGGAATGACCCTGTGTGGAGT
>PMXD01000028.1 GCA_003165895.1 Bacteroidota bacterium
GGGAAATTTGTCGTACACCCCATCTCAATGTCTGACATCAACCGTTCAAGTGGCATAAAAAAGAGGACAACATTTTTGCTATCCTCTTTTTTACATATATCGCCGATGAAAATATTTTCACAGCAAATTGGCTTTACCTGGTTACTACCAATTGCTTAACAGCCATTTTTTCACCTTGCCTTACTTCAACCAGGTAAACTCCGTCAGCCAATGGGCTCAGGTCTATCTGGGTTTGGGTTGATGAAATTACCTGAGAAATTAAAGTCTGGCCCAAAATGTTTCTAAGGGTAAACGTAGTTGAATTACCTGGCTGGTCTACCTGTACCAAAACCTGCGTACGGGCAGGGTTAGGATAAACACTAAAGCTGATTTGGTTACTTACAGAGCTAATGCCCGTTGAGGTTTTAACGGCTACTACATCTGCTGCTGTTTCCGAACAACCGTTGGCATCAGTAACCGTAACCGTATAAGTACCACCGGCTAAATTGTTAATGCTTTGCGTGGTAGCACCGGTACTCCAGCTATAATCATAAGGAGCGGCCCCCCCGGTAACACTTGTAACACCGGCCGAACCGTTTTCATGGTTTTCATTAGCGCTGTTTGAGCTGGTTGCAAATTGAACCTGGGTAGGCTGGGTTACGGTAATAGCGCTGCTGGTAGTACAGTGATTGGCATCAGTAACAGTTACTGAATAGCTGCCCGCTGCAAGGTTTATTACCGCTGACGCAGTAGCCCCGTTGCTCCAGCTGTAAGAATATGGCGCGGTGCCGGTATGCATGGTTATCTGACCGCTGCCATTATTTTCATTAAAGCAGGTGGCATTGTCAGATGTTACAGAAGCAGATAAATCAGAACCGGAGGTAACCGCCGCAGAGACACTTACAGAACAATGACTGGCATCTGTTACCGACAAATCGTAATTGCCTGCCGGAAGGCCTGTGATGGAAGAACCGGTTGCACCGGTTGACCAGAGATAGGTGTAGTTACCAGCGCCTCCCGTTACGCTTGCGGTTACGCTGCCGTTAGAAGAATTACCACAACCGGCGCTTTGCGCTGTAACCACAGGGTTTATTGCAGCCGGTTGAGAAACTGCTTTTGAAGAAGTAGCCGAACAGCCGCTGCCATCCGTTATGGTTACAGTATAAGTTGCTGCATCCAGGTTTTGAATAGCTGAGGTTGTAGCCCCGGTGCTCCATTGGTAGGTTACAGAACCCGTAGTGCCCGTTACTGTTGCACTGGCGCTACCGGTAGAGGTACCATAACAGGTAGCATTTACGGCACTGGTTACAAGGTTTAAATTACCCGAGCTTGTAATACTTGCTGAAGTACTAATGGTACAGCTATGAGCATCTGTAATAGTTATGTCGTATGTTCCTGCCGAAAGGTTACCGGCCGTTGCGGTAGTTTCGTTATTGCTCCAGTGATAGGTATATCCGCTGGTACCACCGCCCACTGTTGCAGTAATGGTTCCATTTGCCTGTCCGCAGGTGGCATCAACCGGGGTTGTTGAAACGCTTAATGCCTGGGGGTCGGTAAGGGTTTTACTTGCCGTAGCGGTGCAGCTTTTTGAGTCAGTCACCGTTACCGTATACGTTCCCTGGGCCAGGTTGCTGGCGGTAACGGCTGTTTGGCCATCGCTCCACATGTAGGTATAACCCGAAGTTCCTCCTGATGCAGAAACGGTAACGGTACCGTTGGCAGAACCAAAGCAACTTGGATTTGAATAACTGACAAGTGCCGAAGGCACAGAACGCACGGTTATTGTTACACTGCTGGTAGCAGTAACGCCGGCACTGTCGGCAGTTACACTATAAGTTGTAGTTGTTACAGGTGCAGCAACAGGATTAGCAATAGTTGCATTGCTTAACCCGGTGGTTGGTATCCAGCTGTAAGTTGCTCCATTATGGGTAGTTGCATTCAGCTGCGTAGCCACACCCGGACAAACTGCGCTGCTAACAACCGAAGCTATTTCTGTAATGCCGGTAGATGGTGGAGCAGGAGGCAGAATATGCGTAAGTACGGCTATGTCACCGGTAAAATCAAGGTTTGTTTGCCCCCCATCACTGGGGTCCATATTAGTGACTGCAAAATATCCGTCCGAATATCCGCTCCAGCCCCAGTTCATATGAAACATGGTAGGATTGGTTTCATAACCATCCAAAACCCAGGTGTGGCCGCCCTGGGTGGCATCATCTCCCTCCATCTGCACCAGGCGGCTGGCATTTAATTCAGCTATAATCGAGTCGGCAAACTGTGCACTTGTTACATTAACACTCGCCTCGGTTGAACTGCCTGAAAGGCCAATACCTTCAATCACATTCTGGTAGCCAAAATACTTAACATACGACTGTTGCGCGCTAGCGGTAACATGTTCATAATTTGCTTCGGCTGTTAATACTACTGCCCCGCTGCCAGTAGGAGAATAGTCCATTTGCACAGATACGCCAGCGGCAGACATCAGCGTTCCAATAGCATCAATCTGGGTGGTGGTAGAGGTAGGGGTTAACATAGGAACAACCATATTGGCCCAATCAAAAGTGGTGGTGCCGTAGTTAAAAGACAGGGTGCCGTAATCTTCCTTGTATCCATATGAAGTATTGTCAACATAAGACGATGAACTAGTCCCCGTTGTTGGATAATTCCAGTATTTCATAATNNCCACGCAACCGGTTACAGCCTGGTTCGTACCCGTACCGCCGGGGCAATAATTATTATATAAATTTGGTCCGCTGCCGTAGTCATTTTCCTGCGACCAAGTTGTTTGGCATAATGGCGCTACGATGACTGCTTTTTCAATAGATGGATTAACACCTTGCCGATAGGCCGCCCAAAGCGGGGCCGCCTTAGGGGTAGCTATTACATTATTTAACTTAACGTAGTGTAACTCCTCGCTCCACCGGTTCAGCATATTAGCAAGTCCGATTTTTGAAAAGTCACTCATGAATAATGATTCCGTTGAATAACCAATTACCGGCTGGTCATTATCTGTTGCTGAAACTATTACAAAACCTGTTGCCGGGCTCATATTAAAGGCATAAAAATCTACGGTATTGTCTGTTTCGGTACGGGTGTATTGAAGCGTAGCTGACAGGTTCCTGGGCGCATTATTGCCCAGCTTTGTTTTGAAAAAATTAACTGCAACTGTTTGCGCATCCTGTATAGTAACATCAGCAGCAAAAGCTGAGCCCAAAGCCACCAACACCATGCACACAAGTAGTAAACCTTTCTTTTTCATTTCTGGTTTTTGATTTAATTAAATTGCTTTTTAATAAAATTTGCCAGACAAATATGCAGCTAAAAAACAAAATTTTCAGATGAACAATATCATACTTTATATGAAAACATAGATGGGGGGTTCTGCATTTTTCATTCTGGTATTGTCTGTAAATATAATAAGGAGAAACTGAATTGTGTACATTCAAAGATTGGCTGAAATAAGACATGCACAATATCCTGTTATTCAATTAATTAATACAGGGAAGAATGACTATCCGCATGATTACCNNGCCTCTCCCCGACATCGCTTCGCTTGTTGACTCCCGCAAAAATACGGGATGAAACACCTCTCCATCGCAAGCGATGGCGAGGGAAAATGCGCCGATTTAGGTGTCTTTTCCCTCGCTATTCGAAGCATGGAGAGGTGACCGCACGAAGTGCCGGTCGGGAGAGGCCTGTATTGGGCGAGTATTGAGTTGTGCAACAAGCACTTCAGAGTGGGGGTTATTAAAAAAAGATTTTTGGCTTTAGCCGTTAATTCGGTAAACAAGCGGATAGTCATTACAGGGCAGGCAGGCTATTTCTGAATTACAATTTCCTTAATGCCTGTGGCCTGCCCCTGCGATAGCGATATAAGATAAACGCCGTTGGCAAAATCCGCTAAATTAACCTGGGTTTGTTTGCCTGATATGGTGTTGGTTAGTAAAGTCTGTCCCAACAGGTTCTTTACCTCCATAACCGCGTTATCATAATTATCATCCAGTGTTATGGTAGCCGTAGTTACAGCGGGATTAGGATAAACATTAAAAGCAATGCTTTTTGCGGGGCTGTTAATCCCCGACGTTGCGCTTATTTCAGTGGCGGCAGTTTGAATACACCCCTTATTATCTGTTATGGTTACTGAATAAGAACCGGCAGTTAAATCCGAAATTTCCGGGGTATTAGCGCCGGTGTTCCACAAGTACGAATATTCAGGCGTTCCTCCTGAAACATTTGCTACCGCTTTTGCGTATACTGTATTATCAACTATTCCGTAGGTAATAATTGAAACGTTCATGGGTTCGGGTTGGATAAAATTTTGTGAGGTTGAAGCAGAACAGCCCGATGTATCTGTAACAGTTACAGAAAAATTTCCGGCAGATAACCCGGTAATAGTGGGAGTGTTTTCACCGTTATTCCATGCAAATGAAATATTTTCATCATCAGATGTAACCTTTGCTGTAGCAATTGCGTATAATAAAGAACAGGCAGTATTTGAAGCTAAAATATTAACTGATAAAGAAGCGGGCTGTATCACATTTACCGATGTGGCAACAGAACAACCCGAAGCGTCAGTAACCGTTACAGTATAATCTCCGGAAACGGGGGAGAGTACTGATGATGTAGTTTGTCCCCCACCCCAAATAAAAAAATAAGCCGGGGTACCACCCTGTGCACTTACATTTACCGAAGCATTAGCCAGTGAGCATTTGTTGTTAACGGCATTTACCGGGGCCGTTAAAACATCAGGCTGTGTTATTGCAGCAGTAGCCGACCCGGTACAACCGCGTGCATCTGTAACAGTAACCACGTAGTTGCCGGCAACCAGGCCCGATACAGATTGGCTGTCACTTCCGTTGCTCCACAAATAACTGTAGCTACCGGCTCCGCCGGATATTTCAATTTTTGCAGTACCGTTGGCCAGGCCAAAGCAGCTGGCGTCAGTTACCTCTGTGCTTTCTATATTCATTTTACTAAGCACCGTTATTGTTATTTGCGAAGTAGCCGAAAGGCCGGCACTGTCAATAGTTACCGTGTATACAGTGGTTACCGAAGGGCTGGCCGTGGTTGTAGCACAGGTGGCGCAACTTAAACCAGCACCGGGTTCCCAGCTATAGGTTGCGTTAACCGGCCCGCCATTTGCTTTAAGGTTTACACTGCTGCCGCTGCAAACGGTGGTATTACCGGCCATGGCGGTTACAGCTAAACCGTTCACCGGTTCAATACCAATTAAAGCCTCCTCCTTTGAGCTGAAATTATATCCATCGGCTGTTAAAGACGAAATGTTGAAGTAGCCATTATCTATCCCACTCCAACCCCAGTTCATGTGCAACAGGTTGTTGCCATCGTAACCATCACATACCCAAGTGTGCGAACCTGCAGTGGTATCAGTGCCCGCATACTGAATGGGCCGGCCCGCGTTTAATTCGTTCTCCATCAGGTTAAGCCAGTCTGCTGCGGCGTAGTCCGACTCATGCACCCCTTGTAAAGTATTGGGGTTGTAAGAAAAATAACTGGTGTAAGCCGTTTGCGCATTAGGTTTCCAGCCCGGAACATCTGAAGCTAAAACGTATGCGCCGCTTCCGCCCTGGTTATCATCGCCGTAGCTCATAGCCACTGCAACACCGCATTGGTACATTAAAGTAGCTACAGCCATGTTTGGCCCGCTGAGTGTATCGGGCATGCCTGCCCAGTTGTAATTGGTTGCCGCAAAGTCGGCAGTCTGATCGCCGTAATAATTAAAATAACCATACTGCGGCGCATCATCGTATCCATACTGACCGGTGCCTTGCGCAGGGTAGTTCCAGAATTTCATAATCTGTGCCATAGCCGTGGCAACACAACCGGTAACCGCGCGCATATTATCGGCAGTATCGAAAGGGCACAACTGGTTATAGTAAGGTTCCTGGTCCCAGTTGGTAGTTAAAAGAGGGGCCACGCCGGTTGCCAGATTTTTGGCATCTGCAAGGCCCGGAGCCTGCAAATAAGTGCTCCATTTATTAGTGATGGTTTGACTGGCTACTACTTTACGCTGAATAGCCTGGTAAATATGTTCACCGGCATGGCTCATCCAGCACTGAAGGTTTGAACCTTTTGCGGGTATATTAAAGTCCGATTCGGCAGAGTAAGCTATAACCGGCATTACCTGGTCATCTGCCGATATCATAACAAAACGTTTGCCTGGTTTTATATCGAATACATAAAAATCTACCGTGTTATCGGCCTCAGTTTGGGTGTATTTAAGGTTAGCGGTAAGTATGGTTTTACCGGTTAAATTTTTTGACGCTATTCGGAAAAAATTGATGGCTGCAGCCTGCGCAGTGGTTACGTTAACCTTACCGGCCGTAACCGATGGACTTATGCCAATAAACAAAACCAATAAGAGTGACAGGGATGGTGCTTTTTTCATAACGCAACTACAATATAACGCTTGCTGCAAAAAATGTAAAGGCAAAAATGAAACCTTTTTAAAATGGCCTGTTTTAACTACAAAATGATATTTTGCAAGTTAGTGCCATAATTAATTGATAGTTAATTATTTAGGCTGCCAATTATAATATATTAAAGTTTGGGCTGGTTGCAGGCAAACAAGGTAAAGGCTGTTGTAATTATATGGGGCTTGTAAATAACAAGGTTGGCGTTGTAGTGTAATTTTAAGCAGGGGCGATGCAGCCCGGAACAGCCTAACCACCCCGGCCCATGGCCACCCCTCCTGAATCAGGAGGGGAACTTAAATACAGGGGGCTGTGTTGACGGTTGGGCGGCTGTTTGTATTTTGTATTAACTCTCCTCCTATTTTAGGAGGGGCAGCCCTGGAGGTGGTTATGGCTGTTTGGCTTTTAAAAAACAACATGTCTATGTTTACCGCCAAAACCTGGCTGGTATGCCTCAGTATAATCCCCCTATCCATAACATAAAACCACTGGAACAAAACCGCAAGGCATTACGCAATAACATGACACCGGCCGAGGTGGTTTTATGGAAAGCCATTCAAAAAGGCAAACCGGAAGGACGTAAATTCAGAAGGCAACATAGTGTGGGTAAGTATGTACTTGATTTTTATTGCCCGGCTGAATTGCTGGCGGTTGAACTGGATGGTGCGCATCATTATACTTATGAGGGGAGCGAATACGATGCAGATAGGACCGCCAACCTGCAAACCCTGAATATTACAGTTTTACGTTTTGAGAACCGCTTGGTTTTTGAGCATCTTGATTTGGTGTTGGAGGAAATTAAGCGAAACTTTAAAAGGGATTGATTTGGTTTAGCACTATGGCGTTTAGTTCTGTGCAGGCAAACAGCCTAACCACCCCCAAGGCAGCCCCTCCTGAATCAGGAGGGGAGTTAAATACAAACAGCCCAGCCTGACCCGAAGGGTCAGCAGTATTCAGCTCCCCACCTAATTTAGGAGGGGTGGCACGTAGTGCCGGGGTGGTTAGGCTGTTTGGCTGCCCGTGCCGTAAAATAAAACTCCCCAAAACCAACCATCTAATAAATTATAATTTATATTCGCCCTATAAACAACCCCCATGAAAAAATGCGCCCCGCTGCTGCTATGCCTGTTTATAATTACCCAGCTCCATGCTCAAAACTGGCAATGGGCCAGGGCAGGAGGTGGCATTGATGATAGTCCCTTATCTCAGGGCCCCTGGGAAAGTTGGGCTAAGGATATGACCGTTGACAAATGGGGGAATGTTTATACTGTTGGCTTTACATTTGATCAAACCCAGTTTACCGGTACCAACAGCACCTTTCCTTATTATGGCGGTGCAGATGCATACATAGTTAAATATGACAAATGCGGAAATTTTGTTTGGGCTATGATTAATGGAGGCGACGGTGGAGGAGCTAACTACGCTGTGGCCAGTGACACAAGTGGTAACATATATGTACAATTTGAAGGGTTTGCAAATGCGCAGAATCCGGTCAACATACATACCAGCTTAACTAAAGATTCGCTTATATACACAAACGGGTCATATTTAATGAAATATGACCCTAACGGTAATTTGCTCTGGATGGACTCTACACCCGTTTGGGGTGCCCTGTCTGAATGCCTTAAAGTAAGAGCCGATGGTAAGCTAGTAGGGATATTCCAATACGCATCACAAGGTGGCACTTGGCAATCTTTTACCGTAAACCCTCTTCCTGTTAACCGTGGATCATCTTTAGCTTTAGTTTTATTGGACCCGCAAACTGGTAATGTTATTAAAGGCGCTCTTTTAGATACATTACCTTATGGTGATGAAGGGGTAATGTTCATCGCTAATTTTTCGATGGATGAAAATGATAATATTTATTTGCCTGTCCAGGGAGCGCAGATGATTGGCGAGGCATCTTACCCTGGGGCAAGTTTTTTGGGGCAGGTATTTACTATACCGCTTGATGCATGCATATTACTTAAAATTGATAAAAATTTCAACCTGGTTAAATATCAGTTTGATGATAATTCTTCCGTCACCAATAGTGTTTCTTATTCAGAAGGGTCGTTGTATGCCGGCGGCTTGGAATTTGCCTATAGTAATTATGTAACTGATACCGTTGGTTACCTCAATAATATTGCTGAGTACCGGATGTATAAATTAGATACAGGCACACTCGCCCCGGTTTGGGAGTCTAGCCCAATAATTTATTCAGGCGACCCGTACGAAACCTATGTTGTGGCTACCAGCAAGCATGTTTACATGCTTACCAGTTATAGTGGCGAGTTGGTGTGGGGTGGAGATACTTCCGCCCTTAGTTACAGGCAAATATTATTCGATCTTAATAAGGCTACTGGTCAGTTCGATAAATACATTATTGATTCCGGTTCTAACGGAAATACTACTACCAATATGATTATGGCCGATGCCCAGGAAAACCTGATTATAAACGGGCAGTTTAGCGGCACCTTTACCAGCGGCCCCAATACTTTAACCCCCTGGGGCGGAAGCGAAAGCCCTATATTTTTTATTGAGAAATGGGGCGTTGCCTGTGGCGATACTTTAAATACTGCCGATAACCCGTACCCGCCCACCAATTTAATAACTACCACCGGTGGTACCAGCAGCATTAATTTGCAGTGGGCAGATAACTCACCTTACCGCATCAGTTTTCACATTTACCGTAGCCCTAACGGCATTACGGGTTGGCAACTGGTTGATACTACTATTGGCACCCAAACCACACTGGTTGATACCGGTTTGGCAAGTAACACCTGGTATTGGTACTACGTTGTAGCCTGGAATAATGCAGGAGAATCGGACTCTACTAATATTGACAGCGCCAAAACGCTGGGACCGACTGCCGGTATAACTATTACCGGCCCCGATACCCTTTGCGCCAACCGCTTAACCGGTGTTATCTACACCGCCACCACCGTTGCCGGCAATACTTATGCATGGACTATCACGGGCGGCACTATTACCAGTGGCGCATCAACAAGCGCAGCTACCGTTACCTGGAACAGCACCGGCCCGTATAAACTAAAAATAGCCGAGTCCAATGGCGGCAACTGCACCTCAGATTCCATTACGTCCATTACCGTTAAACCGGTGGCCACCTCAACCATTACACAAAGTATTTGCCCCGGTCAGTCGTTTGATGGATATACTACCGGCGGTACGCATGTTGATACTTTTACAGCCATTAACGGTTGCGATAGTATCCGCACTTTACAGTTAATGGTTTTATCATTCAGCCATTCAACCATAACACAAAACATCTGCCCCGGCCAAAGCTACCTGGGCTATAATCAAACCGGCACTTATATTGATACTCTGCACAGCGGCGCTAATGGTTGCGATAGTATACGCACGGTCAATTTAACCGTGCTTAATAATGTGCAAACCAGCCTTACCAAAGGCATTTGCCAGGGCCAGATATACGATGGCCACAGTGCTACCGGTACCTACATTGATACCTTTAATGCCGCCAATACCTGCGATAGCATATGCACGCTTTATTTAACGGTATCAGCCAATATTCAAATCACCATTAACCAAACCATCTGCGCCGGCCACAGTTTTGATGGCTTTACACAAACCGGTACTTATATTGACACCTTTACAGCCATTGGCGGTTGCGATAGCGTACGCACCCTTAACCTTACGGTTTTAAATAACGCTACCAGCAACATACAGCAAATCATTTGCCAGGGGCAGCAATACGGCGGCCACAGCACCACCGGTAACTTTGTTGACACCCTGCAGGCTGCCAATACCTGCGATAGCATCCGAACATTACAGCTAACCGTAATACCCATTACCCGCGATACGGTTACCAAAAGCATTTGCGCAGGCCAAAGCTACGCCGGATACAGTGCCGCCGGGCATTACGTTGATACCTTCCAGGGAGGTAATACCTGCGATAGTATCCGGATGCTAAACCTGATAGTATTGCCGGTAGCAACCTCAACTATCAGCCAGATAATTTGCCAGGGCCAGTCGTATGATGGCCACAGCGCCAGCGGTACTTATGTAGATACCTTTAATGCCGCCAACAGTTGCGATAGTATACGAACCCTGATACTTACGGTAACGGCAAATATTACCACCAGCATAACCAAAAATATTTGCCAGGGTCAACTTTACTACAACCACGATAGTACCGGTGTTTATGTAGATAGCTTTACAGCAGTGGGCGGCTGCGATAGTGTGCGCACCTTGCACTTGACGGTAACGAACAATGTTGCCAGCAACATTACCACAAGCATCTGCCCCGGTCAGAATTACTATGGGCATACGGCAACCGGTACCTACGTAGATAGCTTTTCTTCCGTTGCGGGGTGCGATAGTATACGCACGCTTCAACTTATAGTAAATCCGATCTTCAATGATACTATTGACCATACCATCTGCCAGGGTGATACATTTAACGGGCATAGTGTAGCCGGTTATTTTACGGATACTTTACAATCGGGCAGCGGGTGCGATAGTATTGTTAGCCTGGCGCTTACGGTTAATCCTGCACCGGTAATAAGTATAATACTGGATTGCAATCAGGAAGGGGATGGCTGCTGGTGGAGCGCTATTGTGGTTGCCCAGCCCGTCAATTGCGATTCAATTCATTGGCAGATTAATGGGATTAATGCTAATAATGTTACCGGCGATACGTTGTCGTTCACATCTACAGAAATAATTAATTTTAACCTTCCGGGAGCTGTAGATACGGTTCCATTATTTCAACCGGAATATATTGCTGTTACCGGATTTAACGGTTGTGGCAGCTTTACAAGGTACGATACTATTATGATAGTTGGCGAAGGCATTCATCAAATCACTGCTGCCGATAACTCAATCTCCCTCTACCCCAACCCCACCACCGACCAACTATTTATAAAAACCGAAAACATCAATCCGCAAACCATTACCATTTATGATGTTGATGGGCGATTAATATTTACTGAACCTTTTAAGGCGGAAATAAGCATCAGCCAGCTAAGCAGCGGAGTTTATTTTGTGGAGGTGCAAAGTAATGAAGGTGTTGGGCGGAAGAGGTTTGTGAAGATGTAGGGGGTGCCGAACAGCCTAACCACCCCCATGGCAGCCCCTCCTGAATCAGGAGGGGAGTTAATACAAAATACAAACAGCCGCCCAAACGGTCAACACAGCCCCCCTGTATTTATATTCCCCTCCTGATTCAGGAGGGGTGGCCATGGGCCGGGGTGGTTAGGCTATTTGGCTGCCATTACTATAACAGCCAAAACTGCTCCCTACCACGTTCATTTTAATTGATTTATGGTCACGTTTTATTTTTCTCAAAAAAAACTTCAAAATAAATTTGGTTTACAACATAAACTACTTTATGTTTGTGCTATGTTTATAACCACAACCAAAACCAAACAATATGGAAGCACAGGAAAAAAACCTTTCGCACACCGAAAGTTTAGCCATTATTCAAAACATGATAGCTACTGCCAAAAACAATTTAACCGACAACGGATTTCACTTTATGCTTTGGGGTACCTTGGTAATAGCCGCCAGCTTGGCCCAATACCTGCTGGCAGAGGTGTTCAGCTGTCAATACAACTATATACCCTGGTATATTATGCCCGTTATAGGTGTGCCGGCCGCATTTATTTACGAGGCCAACAAAAAGAAGCACGAAAAGGTAAAAACCCATTTTGATAGTATTTTCGGGTACTTATGGTCGGCCGTAGCAATCAGCATTTTCCTCATTATTTTTATCAGTATAAAAAGCGGATTATCCCCTATTCCGTTCATTCTGGCTATAGTGGGTTTGGGCACCTTTGTATCGGGTAACATCCTCAACTTTAAACCGCTGGTATTTGGCAGCATCGTATTCTGGATAGCCGCCGTAGCCTGCAGCTTTGTTGACCCTATTATGCAACTGCTTATTAACGGCATTGCCACCTTTATAGGCTACATCATCCCCGGAATCATTTTATGGAGGAATTATAAAGCCGAAACCCATGTTTAAGCCATTAGACCCGCTGCTACATTCCGAGCTACGGCTGGCGGTGGTTTCGCTACTGGTTAGCGTTAAGGAGGCGGAGTTTGGCTTTTTAAAAGAAAAAACCGGCGCCACGGCAGGCAACCTCAGTGTTCAGCTGCAAAAACTATCTGAAGCAAATTACATTGCCATTGAAAAATCGTTCAGGGGCAATTACCCCCTTACCACCTGCCGCATTACTAAAAAAGGCATTGAGGCTTTTGAAAAATATGTAGAGGCTATTAAGAGTTATTTGAAATAGGATGCACCGGTTATACGGTTAAAGTGGAAAGGGGGGGGTGGTTTCCGGGAAAGGGGTCTTGAGAGAATAATATATTGATAATCAATCGAGTAATAAAAAAAGTGGAAACCCCCCCCCTTTCCACCTGTTTAAAATGCTTTTACAATCACCCAATCGCGGTATACTTATACGATAGGGAATTACTTTTTTCTGGCCTGGCAAACTGCCGTTAGATTACGACGCTCATTTATGAGCAATATCCGGCACCCATATGGCCTTTAACAAGCATTTTGTCCGATGTTAAAAAAGTTTAACTTCGCCCCGCTTTAACGGCGGCTTTCAATATTTGCAAACCTTAAAACAAAAAACATCTTTTACATATGAAGAAGTATTTCATCCCGGTGGTATTGCTCACTATTTTCATTTGCTCTTTTACACAGGATACTGATAACCGCACCCTGTTTACGGTGGGCGGCGATAAGGTTACCGTAAGCGACTTTGAGTATGTTTACAACAAGAACAACGTTAACAACCAGGCAGATTTCAGCGAAAAATCATTGCGCGATTACCTGGCCCTTTATGAAAACTTCCGCCTTAAAGTGCGCGAAGCTGAGGCCATGAAACTGGATACTATCCCCAGCCTTAAAAACGAACTGGAAGGTTACAGAAAGCAATTGGCAAAATCGTACCTGAGCGACCGCGAAATTACCGACAAGCTTATTCTGGAAGCTTACGAGAGGTCTAAGACCGAAGTAAACGCCAGCCACATACTGGTAAAATGCGACGAAAATGCAAATCCTGCCGATACCCTTATCGCTTACAAAAAGATACTTGCGCTCAGAAAAAGAATTGAAAAAGGTGAGCCTTTCGAAAAAGTAGCGAAAGAAAGCTCGGAAGACCCTTCAGCAAAAAACAATGGTGGAAACATAGGCTGGTTCTCGGTTTTCGGAACCATTTATCCCTTCGAAAATGCCGCTTATACTTTAAAGAAAGGTGAATTGAGCGAACCGGTGCGCACTGAATTCGGTTACCACCTGGTAAAGTTAAATGATACCCGCGCTACCCGCGGCCAGTTACATGTTGCCCATGTGCTTATCCGTTTCCCTGAGAAAGCTACACCTGAGCAAAAAGCCGAAACGCACCACAAAGCCGATTCAGTTTACGCCCTTATTACGTCAAAGAAAATCAGTTTTGATGAGGCGGTTAAAAACTTTTCAGAAGATAAATCATCGCGCACTAAAAACGGCGAGTTACAGTGGTTTGGAAGCGGAACATCAGTAAGAATGATGCCTGTTTTTGAAGATGCCGCTTTTGCGTTAAAAAAAGATGGTGACATCTCGGCCCCGGTTGAAACCCAGTTTGGCTGGCACATTATTAAGCGTTTAGAGAAGAAAGACCTTCAGGCTTTCAATGATGTAAAAGGTGATATTAAGAAGAAGGTAGAGCGCGATTCGCGTTCGGAAGTTGCCAAAACTGTTTTAGTTGACCGTATTAAAAAGGAAAATGATTTTGTTCAGTTCCCTGAGGTAAAACTTAACCTTTTCAAAAAGATAGACAGCACTATTTTAAAAGGCAACTGGCACGCAGACACCACTTTACATAACAGCACCGTTCTTTTTAAAATTGCCGGAAAATCTTATACCCAGGCGGAGTTTATTGATTTTATAGGTAAGAACTCAAAGAAAAGAAATGATAAAACCAAAGACGGTTTATTGAATGAATACTACGAAAATTTTGTGAACACCAAATGCCTCGACTACGAAGAAAGCCAGCTGGAAGTAAAGAAACCTGAGTTCAGAAACCTGATGAAAGAATACAAAGATGGTATCCTGTTGTTTGAATTAATGGATAGAATGGTTTGGACAAAAGCCGTAAAAGATACCGCAGGCCTTGAAGAATTCCGCGCAAAAAATGCCAACAAGTACATGTGGGGCAACCGCGCCGATGTAGCTATTTTTAACATAAACGATAAAAAAGCTGCTGATGAGGCTTTCAAAATGGCCGAAAAGAAGAAAACCCCGGTTGAAATACAGGCGAAATTTAACAGGGCAGGAGATAAAGCACACGTATCGGTAATTGAAGGCAAATACGAAAAAGGCCAGTACGATGTGGTTGATAAAATTGAATGGAAGCAGGGTGTTACACCGGTTAACAAACTGAACGACAGCAGCTACCAGTTTATTATAGTAAAACAAATTGCAGGGCCTGAGCCTAAATCACTAAAAGAAGCCAAAGGATATATCGTTTCGGATTACCAGGAATATCTTGAAAAAACCTGGTTAGAAGCGCTGAGAAAGAAATATCCGATTGTACTTGATGAAAGTGTTTTCCGTTCGCTTATCAAAAAATAAGCAGCTGCAGTAGTACTCTTTAAAAGNNGACAATTTGGTTTGCACCCCTTTAACAGGCAGGGCAGTTATTAAAATAATCTTACACAAACCGGTTAAACCCGAATGTGTAAGATTATTTGCTTTAGTAAAGTTCTTGTATACAAGTGATTGGCGGGGGCGCCACAGGTGTTTGGAAGAAACTTAGGTGCGCCATTACGGCCAAAGTCCAGACCCCTNNCATTTTGAATCTTCCGAACACCTTTGGCGGGGACGCCAACCACGGGGACTTCCCGGTTTGGCGTCCCCGCCAACCGGAACTGTAGCTGTAGGGCATTAATTGAATTTGCGGATATAACCATAACAATACTTTGAAAAATCTCCTGGTAATTACTTTTCTTCTTTCGCTTACCGCCTGTTCTTTTTTTAAAAAGAAACAAGGTGCCGATAAGGATGTTATTGCCCGTGTAAACGACGATTATTTATACGCCTCGGATATACAAGGCCTTACTAAAGGATTGAAGGGAAAAGACAGCACAGAGGTATTAAAAGATTATGCAACTAACTGGGTGCGTAAAAAACTATTGCTTGAAAAAGCCAAAGAGAACATTCCGGATGATGACCTCGGCATTACTAAAAAAGTAGAGGACTACCGCTCAACCCTTTTACTTTACGAATACGAAAAAGCGCTCATCAACAAAAGGCTGGATACCGTTGTTAGTCAAAAAGAACTTGATGAGTGGTACGAAAGACTGAAAAACGATTTTCCGCTTGAAAAGGATGTTTACCTGTTGTATTTTGTTAAGCTTAAAAAAGATGCGCAGGATATTGACAACATCCGCAAATGGATAAATAAACAGGACGATGAAGAAACGGCCCGCAAGCTGAAGGGCTATTGCCAGCAGTTTGCAACCAGCACGGTGCTTGACCAGGGGATGTGGTACGATAAAGATAATGTGCTTAAAAATTTTCCCTTATCGGAGTATGATATAGCTTCGTTAACCGGTTCAAAACAGTTTAAGGAGTTTAAAGCCGAAGGAGTTTCGTGGTTTATAAGAATAGGGGATGTGATGAAAAAAGACCAAGCTGCACCACCTGAGTTTATTCACGACCAGATTGTGAGGGCTATTATTGAAAAAAGACGTTTGTTGCTGATTGAAAAAATTTACGATAAAATTTATGCCGACGGTATTAAATCCAAATCATTCGAAATTCTTGTCAAATAATGTTTGCTAAAGTTCATAAAGGTATTGGTTGGATATTAACTACAGCCCTGCTGGCCGTGGTGAGCTTATTGCCGGCCCAAACCGAAAAGGGGATGTATTCTATTGGCGGCAGCACCAATATCAGTGAAGCTATTCAAAGCACAACCAATACTTTTAGCCTTGCGCTGTCACCTTCTTTCGGGGTGTTTGTAATCCGGAATTTTGCGGTCGGGGGCACCTACTCGTTTAGCGTGGGTAGCACCCGGACTTTAAATACCAGCAATGACGTGCACACCACAACTACCTCCTTTACTACTTTGGTGGGCCCGTTCCTGAAATATTACATTGGCAAAAAAACCATGAAACCGTTTGTTTCGGCTAATGGCGGTTATAGCGTTTATACCTCTATAAGAAGTACCAGCAGCTCCGGCAGCATCGCCAGCCTAACTAATTATGATGGCGCTCAATGGGGGGGCTCCGCCGGTATAGCGTATTTTTTCAATCCCCATGTTTCGCTTGAAAGTGCACTGTATATAACAACTTCGGCCTACCAAACCCAGATTCCGACCACCCGTTTTGGATTTTCTTTAGGGCTTTATGCTTTTTTGGACAAGAAAAAGACGGAATAAGCGTTATTTAGCACCCAATTTAAAAATGAACAAGATAAAAAACATACTTACCTGTTGCCTGATACTGGCTGTTTCGGCCGGCGCATCAGCGCAAAGTAACCAGACTTTAATAGACAAAGTTATTGCCGTAGTAGGTGATAACATCATTCTTGAATCTGACGTTGAAGCCCAGTACCAGCAGTTAGCTGCGCAAAACCAGGCTACTCCCCTGCCTGCCGATGAGCGCTGCGTTCTTTTCGACAACCTTTTGCTTGATAAGCTTTTCTTATCGCAGGCTCAGATAGATAGCGTTACGGCCTCAACCGAAGAAGTAGATGCCGAGCTTGACCGCCGTATTAAATACTTCATCTCGGTTTTCGGTTCAAAAGAAAAGCTGGAAGAGTATTATGGCAAAAGCATTATCGAGCTAAAAGACGATTTTAAAGATGATATAGAAAAGCAGCTGGTATCTGATAAAATGAAGAGCAAAGCATTTTCGAACCTGAAAGTATCACCAGCCGAGGTGAAAGCGTTTTACGACAAAATACCAGCCGATAGCGTGCCTTTCTTTAATGCCGAACTGGAATTGGGTGAAATAGTGATGTTTCCGAAAGTAAGCGCCCAGGAAAAAGATTTTGCCAAAAAGAAACTTGAAGGCATCCGCAAAGAGATAGTTGACGGAGCCGATTTTTCAGTAAAAGCTATTCAGTATTCCGAAGATCCGGGCTCGTACCTTGACGGTGGAAGTTTGAACTGGATTGAAAGAGGTGAGTTAGTTCCGGAGTTTGAAGCCATTGCCTATAAACTGAAAGAAGGCGAACTGAGCGATGTGGTTGAAACTCCGTTTGGTTATCACATTATTATAGTAGACGAAAAACGCGGCGATAAACTAAAAGTACGTCACATCCTGATTAAGCCCAAAATTACCCGCAGCGACTTAAACGCCGTAAGTGACCGCATGGATAGCATTGTGCACCAGCTAAGGGCAGACTCCATGAGCTGGAAGGCCGCTGTAGCCCGCTATTCAGATGATGATCAGTCGAAAAACATTGGTGGCTTAATGACCAACCAGAAAACCGGGAACAGCTTTTTTGAAAAAGCAGATATTGATGGTACCCTGATATTTACCATCGACAGGATGAAGGTGGGCGAATATTCGGATGTGTTGCCTTTTTCGCAGGTTGATAAAACCGGTGAAACCAAACAGGGCTATCGTATTATCTGGCTAAAAAGTGAAAGCAAACCGCACAGAGCCAGTTTAGACCTGGACTACTCTAAAATACAATCTGCCGCAAAAGCTGAAAAGCAGCAAAAAGCATTGGAAGAGTGGGTTAAACTGCACAAAAGCAAAAACTATGTGCGCATAGATGACTCTATGAAAGGATGCGCCCAGGTTGCAAAATGGCTTAGTAACTAAATTTGGCTTTTGCTTACCGCTTAATTTTTCAAATTAGCAAAACAAAATCCTGCTACATTTAACCAATAATTATTGACCACTATGTATAATAACGATGTTGAAGCGCTTGATGCATTTGCTGCAAAATATAAAGAACTGAAAGCCGAAGTGGCACGGGTAATAGTAGGGCAGGATGAGGTTGTAAAAAATATTCTGATATCGGTTTTCTGCGATGGGCACAGCCTGTTAATTGGTGTTCCGGGCCTTGCCAAAACTTTGATGGTGCATACCATTGCCGATGTGTTAGACCTGTCATTTAACCGTATCCAGTTTACGCCCGATTTAATGCCTTCGGATATTATAGGCTCTGAAATTTTGAACGAGAACCGCACCTTTCAGTTTAACCACGGGCCTGTTTTTGCCAATATTATCCTGGCTGATGAAATTAACCGTACCCCGCCTAAAACACAGTCGGCCCTGCTTGAAGCCATGCAGGAAAGAAGCGTAACAGTAGCCGGCCACAAACACAAACTCGACCTGCCCTTCTTTGTATTAGCTACCCAAAACCCCATTGAGCAGGAAGGAACTTACCCCCTGCCCGAAGCACAGCTTGACCGTTTTATGTTCTCCATCAACCTCGATTACCCGAGCTTTGAAGAAGAGATAAATGTGGTAAAAAGCACCACCGCCGGTACCAAAAGCGAACTAAATAAAAAAATGAGCGCCAAAGAAATTCTTTACTTCCAGCAGCTCATCCGTAAAATACCTATTGCCGACAATGTGTTGAATTATGCAGTTAAACTGGTTACCTCAACCCGGCCTAACCGTCCCGGTTCACTGGCTTCGGTAAATAATTATATCAGTTGGGGCGCCGGCCCCCGTGCTTCTCAGTATTTGGTACTGGGTGCAAAATGCCACGCAGCAATCCGCGGTAAATACTCGCCCGATATTGAAGATGTTCAGGCGGTGGCTTTACCTATTATGCGCCACCGGGTGTTTAAAAACTATAAGGCCGAGGCCGAAGGGCTTAGCGTTGACAAGATTATTGGGGATTTGTTGTAAGGTTTCGGCTTTGTAAATGCGCTATAAGTTCCTTCCTTACCTGCTCTGAAGGTTTAAAAGATTCTTTTCTCTCCCGGTTAAGATACTCATCTAACTCCGCGTCCGTGGCCTTGCGTCCTATGCCAAGTACCACATCACGTGGGGTTAATTTTTTTTCAATCTTTTTCATGTTTTATCTTCTGTCCCATAAAAATAAGCAAACTCCCTATATCTATCTAAAACAAATCCTGAGTCGCGATTGCTTCATAAAATTCCCGGCCAATCTCTTAATTTCAGGCAATGAATAATTGGAAAGTTTATTATTCATTAATTTGCATTACTTTCAAAAAGCAAAATGAGTTGTTATGAAAATAATGTCCGTTTTTCTGCTTTTCCCTGTTCTTCTCCAAATAGGCTCATGTAATCCCCAATGTGGCTGTGGACGACAATGTTACAGCTATAATAATGGTTACATTCAAATTTGCCAAACCTCTGCCGCGGATGCGCAACAGTTTACCAAAACAGCCGATAGCCTGGGTGTTATTTACGGAAACGGCACCTCTTATCTGGCCGATTCAGTGACAGTCTCAGGTTATTCCAACAATGCAGTAAACAGCGTAACCAGCCAGCTTGAAAAACAGGGCTATACTTGTATTTGTTCTGATTGAATTACTCAACTTAATTTGAGTTAAAAATGAACACCCGCATCAAAAGCACTTTTATTTTTCTGGCCCTCTTTATGCTTTATATTAAAGGCAATGCCCAGGCTGAAAATGCTGTTGATACTCTCCGGCCCAAACATCAGCGCCTGCAAAAACTTCAATCCGAATTCCAATACCCGCGCAAACAGTTTTTCTTTCAGGGCGAAGCAGTAGTTGGGTTTGTTGATTTTGGAGCCCGGTTTATGGCAGGGTATCGGTTTGGCCAGTTCGGTATTGTGGGTGGCGGAATTGGTATAGATGAAATATTGTTAACGCTTAATAATAATACTTCAGACCCTTATAACGGTCTTTACTTCCCCATTTTCGCGCATTATGAAGGTGATATTTTAAGAAGGTGGGTAACGCCCTATTATGCGGTTGAGGCAGGATATGGCTTCAGATATACCAACAGCAGCAACAACAATTATATTGAAGTAACCCCGGCTATGCCAACAACCGATCATCCGGTTTACAAATATTATGGCGGATTTACCGGTGCCCTTGATTTTGGTGTAAAATTTTATGCTACACATAAAGTTTACGCCACACTGGCAATTACTTTAGACGTTCAACAAGCAGGAGACAATTACTCAGATAATTTCTATAATTCCCTTGGCCAGTATATCAAAGTATCCTACAATTCATCCGCGCTTATTTTAGTTCCTGGCCTAAAAGTTGCCTGTGGTTTCTAATTATATGCGGTCTGCAACAATTTATACTCATTTTCTGTTAGCAGTTCGTTCACAAAGATTTAATTCTTATGGTCAAAAAGGTTAAATTTGCGCCTCTTCTATGAGCGATAGCATTAAACACGAGTGCGGAATAGCACTTATCAGACTGCTCAAACCCCTTGATTATTATGTAGAAAAATACCGTACCATAGCGTATGGGCTCAATAAGCTTTACCTGTTAATGGAAAAGCAGCATAACAGGGGCCAGGACGGGGCCGGAGCAGCAGTTATTAAGCTTGACCCAATACCGGGCAGCCACTTTATTAACCGGGCACGGAGCATTACCAATCAGCCCATTGTAA
>PMXD01000009.1 GCA_003165895.1 Bacteroidota bacterium
GCTTTTAAAAATTTGCTGTATTCAAGAGGTTTAAGCAGGTAATGCAGAACCCTGTGGTCAAATGCCTGGATGGCGTATTTTTCTTTTGAGCTGATTAATATTACCGGTGGAAAGTCTTTGACAGAGGCGAGCATTTCAATACCCGTAAGATTTGGCATTTCTACATCCAGAAATATCAGGTCAATTATGGCGTGGTTTTTTCTAATAAAATTAGCTGCCTCAACAGAGTCCGTAAAGGCCTGAAGCAGGTTTAGTCCGTCAGTATTGGTAACAAAGTGTTTAACCAGGTTTAATGCAACCAGGTCGTCATCCACTATAATGCAACTAATCATTTTAAGGCGTAATTGTTTTCCCTTTAAAAAGTAACATAGACCAAAAACAACTTTCTGGGGAGACGGAAACTGAACTTTTTGACAATAAAAGGGGGGCTCAATAAAAAGGGGGGATAAATTCCAGTGGTCCGGCGGCAAAAAAGGGGTTGAAGTTTTAATTTAGGAGGGAGGCTAAAACTTCTCTTTGCTACTTGCTCTGTTATTTACGTCGAAAATAAATATTTGTTACAACAAACTATGTATTTCACAAATTAAAGATTGTAGATTACGAACTGGCGTTGTGTTTAGTATACATATAGTCTGTTTAAATGTGAAATTAGTTGTTATCTGATACAACGATGGCCGGGTAATAAATAAACAGAAGCGGTGCTTCCATCTATTTATTACCTGTTATTACCCGGGAAGGCTTTTAGAGAAGTCAATTTTGCATTTGACTAAGATTCAAAATGCAGACTTAAATTGTCAGGGTTCTACATTCGGGTTGTGCGCATGGCTTTTTGTTGTAATATAGTATAGCAAATAAATTACATGTTGTAACATCTAAGTGGAAACAGATAGCATTATATTCGTGATTCCCCATAATAGCTTCAGCGGTTCCAAATAATGACCAGTTTAACAAAATATTTGACCAAAGCAGTGACCATTAAGTAAAAAAGGGCCTCAGCGAAAAACGCTGAAACCCTTATCTGCGTTTGTGTGGAGGATATCGGATTCGAACCGACCCCCTTCCCTTAGAAAATGCGCGGAGTGAATCAGAAAGTAATACGGTATATCCCGAAAATGCAGATTGAAGATGAAATTTACCCGGCCTGATATTTTTAGGCCGCAACTAAGTCTTATGAGTCATACAACTTAGATGTTTATAATTGCGATAATCCTAATTGCACAAACATAAATAAAAACGCCTGAACAGTTTCCCATTCAGGCGAAACATTACGTAGCCCCCCGACTACGGCAATGCTTTAAAATAATATACACGGAGGAGTATATTAGATATACAATTTCGGCGGGAGTACGATGTTAATGAAAAAATCAAAATTAAGTACCTGATTTTTATCAGATTATATATAGCGTTTCTGTCCAATCCAATCAATCAAATTCCATGAGTGACCTTGTTTACGAAATTCTGTTGCCAACCTATGTGATGTGTAGTAGTACCAACAATAATTGTTTTTAAATACAGAAGAAGTGAAATTTTGCAGGGAAACCCTATACAACTCCCGACAAAAATTCCTACAATCGTGCAATGATGCAATCATACGCCTGGGCTGTACCATCCGCAAGGGTTTCTGTGCCCTTAGATCTGTGTATAGGCGCTCCTCTTGCAGAAGTAGCTCCTGTTTAGATATGAGCGTTTGTTTTATCTCGTCTCTCATCTCTGTCATCTCCTGCCGGACGATGGACCCGAACACCTCCTCAAGTAGCCCGATTTCGATTCCTATGATACCTATAATGTTTTCCATGAGACACGTTTACCGTTGATTTGTTCATGGCATTATATGAGAAGCGGGGCGAAACGGGCTCGTTTGCCGGAAGATTATTTTAGGCGGGCAGAAATTATTTTTTATCCGCTGTAAAAGAAGTAGATTGCGGTACCATTTGATATCCCATATACCCAGGCTCATGAATATGAGTAAGATTATTAACGTGTTTTTCAGGTTGTTCCTGACATTTAACGCAACGTCGTTGATTTTAGTTGCAACCGCTCAATGTGGCCCTGTGATTGACGTAGATGGTAACATGTACCATACTATAGTAATTGGCACTCAATGTTGGATGCAGCAAAACCTGCAAACTGCACACTATAGAAATGACTCTGCAATTAGCGAAATAGAAGATAGCACAACATGGGCACTCAACAGCAACCCGGCCTGGTGCTATTATAACGGCAATGCTGCAAACAATGCCACTTACGGTAAACTCTATAATTGGGGTGTTGTAAACGACCCGCGCGGGGTATGCCCTGCCGGTTGGCATGTACCTTCTTTCGCGGAATGGAACATACTAATAAATTATTTGGGGGGCACTAATGTAGCGGGAGGCCCTCTGAAGTCAAGCAGTAGTCTGTGGCTCGCTCCAAATACGGGCGCCAATAATTCATCCGGTTTTACAGCGTTGCCCGGTGGTTTCCGCTCCGGTAACCCAGGCGACGCAAGTTTCAGCAACCTTGGTTTGTACGGCTACTTTTGGACCTCTACGGGAGACCCTATTTCCGGCTCTTTTTTTTGCAATCTGACTTATGACGGTTCAGGTTGCTTCCCGGAATCCACTCCGTTCGCCTGGGAAGGGTATTCAGTGCGTTGCCTCAGCGATTCTATATCAACAGGTATACCAAATCTTAGAAATTATATTAACGGAGATATACAAATAACACCTAACCCTGCCAATGATGTATTGAACATTATTACTTACAATAGTGCCGATGGTATCTTTAGTTTAAGCGACATAACAGGCAGGACAATTTTTAAGTTACCCATCAATGGGGCAAACATCCAAACTTTATACATTGGTAATTTACCTATCGGCATCTATATGGCTACCTATTCGTATAATGGAGAAACAATTACAAAAAAAATTATTAAACAGTAACCCTTTATCTCGTCCCGCGTCTCGGCCATATCCTGCCGTACGATGGTTCTTATTATCTCCTCGGGTAGCCCGAGGTCTATTCCTATCACTCCTCCTGTGTGTCCCATGACTTTTACCTGCGTTTTGTTCTATGCCAGTATAGCAGGGATGTGCGGGACGGGGCTTGTTTACCGGAAGATTATTTTTTGAGAGTTCGCGCCAATGGTTCGGCCCGATTTGCCTGTAAACGACGAGAGCCTTGCTACCACCATTATGGGGTGAGCAAGGCTCTCTGATGTTCGCTGTTGGCCCAGCTGGACAGTCGGTTCTACCCGGTTTTGCCTGGGGCTGCACGCAAGTTGCCCAGCACGGTTGCGCTGGAGTGCTGTAAACCAGCGCTCCTGAACTAATGTTGAATAGTAAACAGTGCAGGAGCGTGGGCAGCGATAGGTGCTTTAAAGGCAGCCAAGCTCGCGCCAATAGCACGACCAACTATCCTGGTTACCAATTCTGGTATGCGCGATAGACAGCAGGCTTAAGAACTATATTATACAGAAAGCCGGATGTCTAATCATCCGCAATCATCTTACCTTCCATCGCGCTTTGAACGAGATGGGCGATTAACTTGGCGAAAGGCTTTATATCCTCTCCCGCACTGGCCTGCTCTAACGCTTGCATATATTGGTCTCTTAATTTAAGCGGAACGACTGTCCAGGGATAACCGCCAGAAGCTAACATCGCATTCATCAGAAATCGTCCGATTCGTCCATTACCATCGGGATATGGATGGATATAAACAAATACAAAGTGTCCGAGGATCACACGGACCGATGCCTCCTTTTCTTCTTTCAATAAATCAAAAAATGCAGGCATGAGGTCTCTAACGGCTTCCACGTTTGGAGGAACATGCATAGAGTGTCTTATATAAACCTGATTATTACGGTAGCCAGCTAAGTCCGATGGTTTTAATAAACCCACTGTAACACTGGGCTCGAACATCTCCCTATACCATATACTATGGGCCAAGTCAGTTACCTCTCCGGCATTTTCACCATTTAATATTTTTAGAAGGCTTTTTTGCACAGCTTGGTATGCCAGCCAGTATCCTCTTGCAGCCATTGCATCTATCTGTTCACGGTCCCCCTTATTCTTATCTGGTTCCCATTTTCCATTCCTCACACGCTCAATAAGTTCGGAACTTACCCGATACCCTTCTATAGAAAGCGAATTGTAAGCGTCGCGCGCATAATTATCTGATACCTGCTTCATATAGGTATCCTTATCCTTTGGCAATCCCGGGGAGGGTGGAAAAATATTGATAACATCTCCGCGCATAGCCTGCCACATTATTTTGACGCGGTTCACATAGGGGGAAGGCTCCCTTAAAGAAATAGCAACTGGGGTTTGTTCGGTAAACGGGTCGCTCTCCCGCACGTCATAACCGGCTTTGCGCATTGTTTCAAGGATTTCATCGGCAATACGGGTCTGTCCTATATTTCTAAATGCTCCTGCCAGTCGCCCCGCAATTTTACTGTGGCTCCCATCAAGCAAAGGCTTCAAAATATCTGAAGCATTTCGAATCATCAACAATGCTACCCGGGCATCGGTCGGATAACGCGTATAAAAATCTTCCGTGCAGTTTATTAATGCCGCAGGCAGTGAATATAAATTTAAACCCTCCTTGGATGCAGTCAATGATTTATCGGGTAAAACCGACCTTATTTCAAATAGGGAGGTGCCATGTAGAAGGCTTGTCATCTGGTTATTTCCCTTAGGGGATTTCACAAGTAATTGGGTTGGGACAGTTCTGCTACCGGCGTGAAGTTTAGCGGATTGTTCCGGGGATAAAACCCATTCCTTGCCGAAGCGCGTGTTGAGATATTCCGCGCAAAAATGCCAAAATGAGGTATACCATGCGGTACTTTCCCCTGGGGAGTCGCCCGGTTTTGCGGGGACGTACCACCCTTTCATTACCTCCTGCAAAAAGCCGGCTTTTAATAGGCGTTCTCTGTTCGGGCGTGTTAAATCGCTCGACCTAATGGCTATTTTGCCTTGGTCTTGTAGTGATTTGAGCATCTCAAGGGAATCCGCCAGTTTTGTTGAAGGGTCTGCCATAACTTCTATTTCTACAAATATAGAAAATGCTCTTCAATTTTGTCTAAAAATTAGTTTATTGCGTTGTCTGTCAATT
The DNA here is from genome assembly GCA_003165895.1 of Bacteroidota bacterium. Taxonomy (GTDB): domain Bacteria; phylum Bacteroidota; class Bacteroidia; order Chitinophagales; family LD1; genus Bog-950. Next base: position 5,092 of record PMXD01000009.1, read on the forward strand.
ATTGTATTGCGTTGTCCAAAAATTAGTTTATCGAGTTGTATCATAATTATTGTATTGTGCTGTCCAAAAACTATTGTATTGTGCAAGAGAACAATGATGGGAGTATATGCTATCAACTTGGACCGGATTATACATCAGTCGCACCGTGTAGAAATGAAAGGGGAATCAATGCGGAAAAAAGCCGCAAAGCCTAAGTAACAGTTCCAAAATAAC
>PMXD01000100.1 GCA_003165895.1 Bacteroidota bacterium
GCGACCTGGAACTTAAAAATAATCGCAAGTCTCCTGTCCTTTAGTGTTCGAAACATGCAAAAGTGCCAAACAGCCTTTTGCCTCATCACCCTGTCTGTCGACATCCCTCTTCTCCATGATTCGGCTTTGCTCACCACAAAGTTTTCAGAGCAAAATAGAGAAGAGGGAACTTTACACTTCATTTCTTCCATCTTGTATTGTGCCCAATGCAAATACAACTACCTTGGCCAGGTAGTCCTTCCCTCTCCTTTCTGCTCTGAGAAAGGAGAGGGAAGGTGTCCAAAGGACGGATGGGTGAGGCAAAAGGCTGCCAAAGCTTATGTTTCGAACACTAATGGTCTCCTGACTTGCGATTATTTTTAACACCACCGGGTCAAGCACTACCACCCACTTTTTCCACCCGCAACCTTTCCCGCAAATTTCTGTTAACCGTTAACCATTCCGCCTGCATACCATAATTTTATGTAAACAACAGCGTTAAAATTTAAGTATGCCAACTGATATCAAAGTTACCCCTCCAACGGAGTTATCAGAAGAGGCCGCCAATAGCATTATCAGGCTCAGCGGTTTTTTTAAGAAACTGCGCTTTGTACTCAATTCAAGGCAAAAAGGTCAGGAAGAGACTATTGCCCTTACAAGCATAGTATCCGCAGCGGATATACCTGAACTTAAAAAAGCCTTGCTAACCATTTTTAAAGAAGCCGATTTTTCGCAGGCAATCAGCAGCACCGGAATACCCATGGGTTCTTCTTTTGCTGATGAAACTATCAGGATTATTAAGGGGAAAATATTACCCTACCTGGATAACCCGAAAGATGCCTGCACCATCGTTCATGAAATCTTTAATGATTCCAGCGACCACGATAAAATAGTACGTTTGCTTCAACACTATAATAACCTGGAAGCACTTTTTACAGAGGAAGAAAAGAAAGAAATTCTGACTACATTTTTAACCCAGATAACTAATGCGGTTCACGTTATTTCCTATCGCATTGCCGCTTTAGGTATGGATGAAGATGTTTACACCCGGGCGGGAAAAGATGATGCGCTGATAACCCCATTTATGGAGCAGAACCATGAAGTTACGGAGCTGCTGAATAATATCGAAAAAGGAAATACTGAAAAAATTTCAGAGGACCTTGCGCAGACCAAAATAATGATAGCCCAATGCCTGCAAAACATTGCGCTGATTGATAAAGGAGCCGAGGTGAACGGCACCTCACTGCGCCAAACATATATACTGCGCAAACTTGAATTACTAATAGCCAGGTTAACCAGCCTGTTACCCATTATCAGTTATGACGATGCCAATAAGGCATTTGACGAATTATCTGCCCTCCTGCGCCACATTGTAATTACCGAAACCAAACCCCAAAAACTGCGCGATTTTATTTCGCGCAATATGAACCTGATTGCTTTTCGTATTACCGAAAACAAAAGAAAAACCGGCGAGCATTATATAGCCTCTACCAACGCTGAATACCGGGACCTTTTCATTTCGGCCTGCGGTGGTGGGTTTATTGTCTCCTTTATGGTGATAATAAAACTATATGTGCACGGTATGCACTTACCCATGCTTTGGGAAAGCCTGCTTTACTCCATCAACTATGCCACGGGCTTTGTAGTAGTGCAAATGCTGGGCTTCTCCATTGCAACCAAGCAACCCGCCATGACGGCCGCGTTCCTCGCAGCATCGCTTGATGACATTAAAGATGATGCTTCGCGTTATCATCATCTTGCCGCTACCGTGGCAAAAGTATCGCGAAGTCAGCTGGTTTCTTTTGCCGGAAACTTACTGGTAGTATTTCCCTGTACGTTGCTTTGGATACTTGCACTTACTCATATGAGCACTAAACCTGTAATTGACTCAGCCGTGGCCAACGAACTTTTAGAGGGCATACACCCGCTTGCCTGCCCCTTATTCTGGTATGCTTCAATAGCTGGCGTATTTCTGTTTTTAGCAGGTATTATTTCCGGCTTTGGCGATAACAAAGTAGTAGTAAGCAAAATAGGATTGAGGTTGGAAGCCCATCCTTTTTTAAAGAAAAGAATGTCGGCTGAACGCAGGCGTAAACTATCATCCTACATAGAAAAAAACCTGGGCCCTTTGTTAGGTAATATTGCCGTAGGGTTTATGCTGGGCATGGCTGGCTTTTTTGGTAAAATAACCGGCTTGCCTTTCGACATACGACACGTTACGTTTTCAACAGGTAATATGGCCCTGGGTTTTTACGGCCTTAATTTTCATGTTACCGCAAGCCTTGTTGCCGCAAGCCTGACCGGCATTTTCATTATTGGCGTTTTCAATTTTGTGGTAAGTTTTTTTCTGGCCCTGCAGGTGGCTGCACGTTCCCGTGGTTTAAGACTGAGCGATTACCCCAAAGTAGCGGCAGCTATTTGGGTTTACTTTAAGAACCATCCGGCACATTTCTTTTTTCCGGAGAGGAAAGTGAAGGAAGTAATAACCACAGAACCTGAACTGAATTAGTTTTAAGCGGTATGGTTAAACGACTTGGTTTATTGATGAAAAATAAATTTTGCAATGGCAATAAAGGAGGCTAATTGGCCAATCCAAAAAATAAACATCCATTTAACAATTTCCGATTTAGTGTCTGCAATTTTTGATTCGAGCTTACCTTCCAGCTTTGCCAAATCTTCTTTTGTGGAAAAAACGTTGGTTTTTTCATCCAGCCGCTTATCAATCTTTGTTTCTACATACTGCACCAAAGACTTCGCCTTATCCCTGCCCAACTGTTGCGAAAGAATTTCAAATAATTCTATTTCCGATACCAGCATACTTTCTATTTATTCCAAATATACGGTTATCCCGGCTAATTAAAAAATCCAGGTGGGTTGTCCGCAACTGCGGTTAAACGAGCAGGCAGATTTGACCCGTTCGCCGTTGTTCCAGGTCTTCCGCCG
>PMXD01000302.1 GCA_003165895.1 Bacteroidota bacterium
ATTGACGGAATAAACGGTATTAATGGGGCAACCGGCGCGGTGGGTGCAACTGGAGTCGGTTTAACTGGTACAGCAGGCGCAACCGGTGCGCAAGGTATTCAAGGGCCATCTGGCATTGACGGAACAAATGGTGTTAATGGGGCAACCGGTGCTGTAGGCGCAACTGGAGTCGGCTTAACAGGTGCTATCGGAGCAACAGGTTCACAAGGCATTCAAGGCCCATCTGGAATTGATGGAACAAATGGTATTAATGGGGCCGCCGGTGCAGTAGGAGCTACTGGTGTAGGCTTAACAGGTGCTACGGGCGCAACAGGCTCACAGGGTACCCAGGGACCATCTGGTGTTGATGGAATAAATGGTATTGATGGTGCAACCGGTGCTATGGGTGCTACTGGTGCAGGCTTAACCGGCTCACAAGGTCCCACGGGAAATGATGGAGCGGTAGGAGTAACGGGTGTAGGATTAACGGGTGCAACTGGCGCACAAGGCATTCAAGGCCCATCTGGTATTGATGGAACAAATGGGATTAATGGAGCAACCGGCGCTGTTGGTGCTACTGGTATTGGCTTAACTGGCGCTATCGGAGCAACCGGTTCACAAGGTATTCAGGGGCCATCTGGTGTTGATGGAACAAATGGCGTTAATGGGGCAACCGGTGCTGTCGGTGCAACTGGTTCACAAGGTATCCAAGGGCCATCAGGTATTGACGGAATAAACGGGGTTACAGGTGCAACCGGCGCTTTAGGCGCAACTGGTATTGGTTTAACAGGTGCAATCGGTTCACAAGGTATTCAGGGGCCATCTGGCATTGATGGAACAAATGGTCTTAATGGAGCCACTGGTGCACAANNCAAGGTATTCAAGGCCCATCTGGCATTGATGGAATAAACGGTATTAATGGGGCAACCGGTGCTGAGGGTGCTACTGGTGTAGGCCTAACAGGTGCTATCGGAGCAACAGGTTCACAAGGCATTCAAGGCCCATCTGGAATTGATGGAATAAATGGGATTAATGGAGCAACCGGTGCAGTAGGAGCTACTGGTGTAGGCTTAACTGGTGCTATCGGCGGAACCGGTACACAAGGTATCCAGGGCCCAACAGGTATTGACGGAACAAACGGGATTACAGGTGCAACAGGAGCTATGGGTGCAACTGGTGTTGGTTTAGCAGGCGCAACCGGTGCCCAAGGTATTCAAGGGCCATCAGGTGTTGACGGAATAAACGGGGTTACAGGTGCAGCCGGTGCTTTAGGCGCAACTGGTATTGGTTTAACAGGCGTAACCGGCGCACAGGGTATTCAGGGTGCAGCAGGGGCTACGGGTGCTGACGGTTCGCTAAATGCCTGGAGCTTAACCGGTAACACCGGTACCAATGCAGCTACCAATTTTATTGGTACTATTGATGCCAATGATTGGGTGATAAGAACCGGCAATTCGGAAAGAATGCGGGTTACCTCAGCGGGAAACGTTGGTATTGGTATTGCCACACCATCTGCTACTTTTATGGTTAATGGTACTGCTTCTGTAGGTACCACCAATTCAGTTACAGCGTCATCATCGGCAGCAGTAGGAACTAATGACACTATTACAAATTCCAATTCATTTGCCTCAGGCAGTGTCAATAAAATAACAAATTCAGGTTCAGTTGCTTTAGGTAATAATAACAAAGTTAGCGGTTCGGGTGGTTTGGCCTCCGGCGATGCCAACACAACCAGTGGCACCAATGCTGCCTCGTTTGGCCAGCAAAATACGGCCAGTGGCTATGCCAGTTTTGTAACCGGACTAGCTTCTTCTGCAACGGCTTCTTATTCTTTCGCCTCCGGTCAAAATACAAGCGCCAAAGGAAATGTTTCATCCGCTTTCGGACAGAATGTAATAGCACCCTCATTTGCTGAAACTGAAGTGGGGATGTACCCAACCGCTTATACTGCTGCATCTTCTACAGGTTATGCCGCAACTGACCGTGTATTTAATGTTGGCAACGGGCAAAACACATCAACCACTTCCAACGCGCTCACCGTTCTAAAAAGCGGCAATGTGGGCATTGGTACTTCTACGCCTGATACTACCCTGCAGGTAACTGGCAAAACGCAAACCACTTATTTTGAAATGACCAACGGTGCTGCTGCTGGTTATATTTTGCAAAGTGATGTAAGTGGTAATGGAAGTTGGGTAAGTCCGTCATTGCTGGGGGTAACCGGTGCTACCGGTGCAGTTGGTGCCACCGGATTACAAGGTATTGAGGGCCCAACAGGAAATAATGGGACTGTTGGCCCGACAGGTGCAGGCCTGTCAGGAGCTACAGGTGCGCAGGGTATACAAGGGCCGACCGGATATGATGGTGCGGCTGGTGTTACTGGTGCTACCGGTATTGGCTTAACCGGTGCCACAGGGGAAGCAGGCCCAACCGGCTTACAAGGGGCAACCGGCGCTGCTGGTTCGCAAAATGCATGGGGATTAACGGGTAATACCGGAACTACAGTGGGTACCAATTTTATTGGTACTATTGATGCCAANNCTGGCCAATACCACCGGCGTGGGAAATGTGGCCACCGGCTACCAGGCCTTGATAGCCAATACTACAGGAAAAAATAATACCGCGGTTGGTAACAGCGCCGATGTTTCGCTTACCACAGGGTCAAACAATGTCTCTATAGGGTATAATTCGGGGGCCAATGGTCCGGGCACAGGAAGCAATAATGTTTCAATTGGCGTTTACTCAACATCATCCGGTTCAGGCTCTTATAACGCAACTGTGGGCTATGGATCATTAAGCTTTAACACTACTGGCGGTTTTAACACTGCGCAAGGGGCATATGCCCTTGATTTTGATACCTCAGGCAGTTATAATACGGCTTTTGGTTATACCGCTCTCAATATTAACATAACAGGTAGCAATAATACAGGATTGGGTAACAATGCCCAGGTGAGTGTTGATGGACTGACGAATGCGACTGCTATCGGTGCTAATGCAACAGTAGGTGCATCTAACAGCCTGGTGCTGGGTTCAATTAATGGGGTAAACAGTGCCACAGCATCTGCTAAAGTGGGTATAGGCACCACCACCCCTGACACAACCTTACAGGTGGTAGGAAAAACGCAAACCACATATTTTGAAATGACCAATGGCGCCACCGCCGGTTATATTTTGCAAAGCGATGCNNGCAAAATGGGTGTCAGAACAGCAAGCCCACAAAGCCTTTTGGCCAACACACCTACAAACATTCTTGGCAGCGATGGCCAGGGCGTTAACTCAAACAGCCTTACCTGGACAATAGGCAACTCCGGCTATGTTATGGCAGCTTATAATTCGGGTGTTGGGGGCACCTCTCAGGGGTTGGCCGTTAAAATAGCCGGCACTGGCAGCACCAACAGGCTGCTTGATCTTTCAACAGGCACATCTCAGGCAACTACCGGTACATCGGTAATGGTAGTACAGGGTAATGGTAATGTGGGCATAGGCACTTCTTCGCCTGGTTCTACTTTGCAGGTAGCAGGCACTACCAGCACTACCAATTTTCAAATGACCAATGGGGCAACCAGCGGTTACATTTTACAAAGCGATGCGGCAGGTAATGGCAGTTGGGTTGCCCCTGCTAACGACACTGTTATTGCCGGTAACGGTTTAAGTTATAGTCACGATACGCTTAACAGCAACTGGACCGCTTCGGGTGCTAATATTTACAATAATAATACCGGTAATGTGGGTATTGGTACCAACTCACCGGCCATGGCGCTTGATGTAAAAAATGCAACTGATACTAATTTTAATGCTGCTATACGGGGAACAGCTAGCGGCGCAACAAAGGAAGTTTTTGGTGTAATGGGCAAAGTACTCAGCAATGCCAGTAATGCCTCGGGTGTTTATGGCCTTGCTACGGCAACCACGGGCGGTGTAAATGGCGTGTTCGGTGAAAGTTATTCGAATGGGGGGGCTGGTGTTTATGGTTTAAGCGATAGTTCAGGCGGTGCGGGAGTGCAGGGTATTAGTTGGGGAATGACCGGTGCTGGTGTTGGTGTTCAAGGTGTAACAATTTCTCCACAGGGTATTGGTATTGAAGGAAATGTTTGGGTAAATGGCGGTATTGCCATGAAAGGTACAAACGTATCAGGAGGCGCTGATACAAATATTGCAGCGTATTTCCAGGCACAAAACGGGGCCCGGAATTACGCCATAGTTGTTCCGGCCAACAGCGGTTGGGTAGGTATTGGTACCGCAACACCCGACACTACTTTGCAGGTGGTTGGCAAAACACAAACCACTTATTTTGAAATGACAAACGGCGCTGCCAACGGTTATATTTTACAAAGCGATGCAAGTGGTAATGGTAGTTGGGTAAGCCCTTCTTTGCTGGGCGTTACGGGTGCTACCGGCGCAGCAGGTGCTACAGGCGTGCAGGGTTCTACAGGTGTACAAGGCGTAACAGGTGCAACTGGTTTGCAGGGCATTCAGGGCAATACAGGAGCTACCGGTGCACAAGGAATTACCGGCGCTTCCGGCGCTGCCGGTTCGGCTAATGCATGGGGGCTTACTGGTAATACCGGAACTACTGTTGGCACAAATTTTATAGGAACATCTGATGCGCAGGCCCTGGAATTAAAGGTGGACAATGTTGAAGCCGGGTATATTGACTATGCCGCCACCAAAGCCAACACCGGCTTAGGTTATCAAACCCTGAGTTCGAATACAACAGGTAGTCTTAACACCGCCATGGGTTACCAAGCCATGGCCAAAAATACCTTAGGCCAGGATAACATTGCTATCGGCGGCCAGGCACTTTACAACAACACCAACGGTTATGGCCTAATTGCCATTGGCGATTCAGCTTTATGGGCCGGGCAAACCGGTGTCGATACACCCGGTACCATCGCTATTGGCTATAAGGCTCTGGCGTCAAGCACCGGTGGATATCATAATACCGCTTTAGGTTTTGAAGCACTTGGTTCGGACATTGCCAGCTTTAGTAACACAGCCATCGGGTATAGGGCTCTTAGCAATCAAAACTTTACAACAAGCACTGCAGCCGATAATACAGCCATAGGCGATTATGCTATGCGTGGTAATTCTACAGGTATTGAGAATACAGCATTGGGTGTTTCAGCAGGTACCGATAATGGCACTGGTAGCTACAATACCTGGCTGGGCGCTAAAGCCGAGGGTGCCACTTCAGGTAATTATAACACCATAGTGGGGTACTCCTCCAGTTGGAACATGGGAAGCTCCCTGGCTGCAAATAACTCTACTTTAGGTGCGTTTACTTTATATAACAGCACCACCGGCTCGTACAATACTGCTTTGGGTTATCAGGCCATCGGCAATAACACCACTGGCAGTTACAATATTGGGATAGGCGACTCGTCGCTGGCCACTAACACCACAGGAACTAACGATATTGCAATTGGGTACCTGGCTGATGTAGGTAGTAATAATCTTAACAATGCCATTGCAATAGGTTACAGCGCCAGTGTAGCCGCCAGTAATAGTATGGTTTTGGGCGGTACGGGCGCTAACGCCGTTAATGTAGGTATTGGCACCACCATACCTAACGCCACTTTAGAGGTGGTAGGCAATGCTTCCATAGGCGCTGCTAACAATTCGGTTGCCGGTGGGTCATTGGCTGTGGGTACTAAAGACACAACATCCGGCCAAAATAACCTGGTTGCAGGTTACCAGGTTGTAGCTTCAGGTATATGTGCCCAAAGCTTTGGTGTTAGTACCAGCGCTGTTGGTTATGGCAGCTTTACTGCAGGTGGATCCAGTTATTCAACCGGTAACTATAGCGCGGCCTTTGGGTATACTGATAGTGCCTATAATGACCAAACATTTGTGTCGGGTTCATATAATAATGCGGCCGGTAATAATGCGGCTGTATTCGGCACACATAACTATGCGCCATCGTTTGGAGAGTTTGTAGTAGGAAATTATGCCACCGAGTATACACCGGTAAGCACCACTTTCATTAATAGCGCGGACCGGGCATTTACTGTTGGTAATGGAACCAGCATCGGTTCGCGTTCCAACGCTATGGTGGTTTTAAAAAGCGGTAATGTGGGCATAGGAACAGGTAATCCTGATACTACGCTACAGGTAGTAGGTAAAACACAAACCACTTATTTCGAAATGACTAACGGTGCAACCGCAGGTTATATTTTGCAAAGCGATGCCAGCGGTAATGGTAGTTGGGTAAATGCGCAAACAGCAGCTATAGCCTGGGGCTTGACCGGTAACAGCGGAACTACACCGGGTACCAACTTTATAGGAACTACCGATGCGAATTCGCTCGAAATTAAAGTTGATAACGTAATATCGGGATATATTGATTACAACGGCTCCTCGGCAAATGCTTCGTTGGGTTACCAGGCAATGAGCAGCGTTACCAGTGGCCACAATGATGCTGCGTTCGGGTACGGTGCCCTTGCAAGTGATACCAGTGGTTATGGAAATTCGGCTTTCGGCCATTATGCGCTGACGTCAAACACAAGTGGATACGAAAACGTGGCTGTGGGTACCGACGCGCTGCAGGACAATACTACCGGTACACAGAATACTGCTGTTGGCATAGATGCCTTGCTTCATTGCACCACGGGCGGCTCAAACAATGGATTAGGATCTTTTGCCTTGCAAAATACCACTACTGGTTACTACAATGTCGCTGTAGGCTCAATCGCAATGCTGTTAAACACCAAAGGTAATTGGAACAGCGCGTTGGGCTCAGAAAGTCTTACAACTAACACTACTGGTGGTTATAATGTTGCGGTTGGCGATTCGGCCCTTTTGAGCAATACCACCGGTTCTTATAATATCGGCATCGGGGATAATGCAAACGTTGGCAGCGATAATCTTACAAATGCCATAGCTATTGGTAACTATGCGGTTGTCAGTGCCAGCAATAGCATGGTTTTAGGCGGAACAGGAAGCTACGCGGTTAATGTGGGTATTGGCACTAGTTCGCCAAGTGCCATATTACATACTATAGCCACCGGGGCAAAAACAGCAGGTTATACGGGCAACCTGCTTACCAATACCGCAACATCATCAACTGCCGGCATTACCAAAGCCGGGGTAGAAATTCAATCCACAGGTAGCTGGAGTGGAACCACGGCCACCAATATTGGTTTATACGTTTCATCCACTACCGGAGGAACTAATAACTACGATGCTATTTTTAATGGCGGGGGAAATGTAGGTATTGGTACAACCACCCCTACGCAAGCAACATTGGTTGTTAACGGTTCGCAAAGCAATACAACTTTCAATTATGGCTATTTAAACAACGGGGGAACTACAGGTACCTTTACTGGCGGAACTCCACCCCTTTCTATTTATGCCAGTTCACGCATCGCTGCCACTGAATTTGATGCATATTCTGATGCTCGCATCAAACACGTTATAAGCCGGACAAACAGCGTTACCGACCTTACTACTTTGATGAAACTACAGATTACCAACTACCGCTTTGTTGATACGGTGGCTAAAGGGAGCAAGGAATTTAAGAAGGTAATTGCACAGGAAGTGGAACAGATTTATCCTAATGCTGTGTCGAAACTTACCGACGTGGTACCGGATATTTACCAGTTGGCCGAAATTAAAGGTGGCAGAATATCTATCAGCAATACACTAAAAGCAGGCGACAGGGTAAAGCTGATTTCCACCGGCAAATCAGATATTTATGAGGTAACCGCTGCTGATAGCACCGGCTTTAGTGTAAATCTTGAGGGTGACGGAAAAATATTTGTATACGGCCGTGAAGTGAATGATTTCCGTGCCGTGGATTATGAAGCGCTTACCACGCTTAATATTTCGGCTACACAGGAATTGGTGAAAATGATTAGCGATTTGCAAAAGAAGAACGATGATATGAGCGGCAAAATGGCATCGGTAATTCAGGAGAACTCAATTATTCGTGAAGATAACATACAGATAAAAAATAAACTGGCTTCAGTAAACAACGATATTGAAACCATAAAAATGGCGCTGCAGTTAACATCTAAAGCTCAGAAATAGGAAAATACTCCATTCATGTTAGGGTGGAAAATGCAAGGGTTGTTAACCAAATTTCGTTTGGTTAACGCCCTTGTTTCTTAAGAATCTCATTGGGTAGCCCGAATCTTAAGCGTGGCTTCCACCTTGTTTGGGGATTTACAGGCCGTCATAGTCAGATAAATCAAATATTTTGTATTTTCGTATAATCCCTCCCCAAATAGTTAAATAAAAATATTTTGCATCTTTTATAAGCACCGAGCAAACCGGGGGGAATGCTCGTGTGTTCGGGCCTAAGCGGGAAGCTGCTTGGGCCCCTTTTATAGACAGAACACTGGTGTTGACGTAAATTACATCATACGAATTTTACGCATAATTTTAACATAGATGCGAAAGTGAGATTAAAAAAATAATTAAATTCATGCTCGGAGAAGAGACCGACTCTACGTCAGCAAAGCAAAAAGCCAGTTAGGGTGACCTGCTGGCTTTTGTTTTTATGTTAGTTCCGATGCCCGGATATTTTTTATTTTCACATTTATTTTACTGCCATAGATGAGGCAGCGTAGGAATAACATAGTCATGGCGGTAAAAAATATTTTGTTAGTTGATTGTACGTCTTCAAACTAAAGTGGACTAAAGGATGTCAAATTTAATGTGGTGATTTTCAAAGTTAATAAATTGAGTTTTAAAAGGCATAACAACAAAAATGATTGGTTTGGGGAAGCGGTTCTGATTGGCTCAGAACCGCTTTTCATTTTCGTTGGTTCGGTTATTCCTGGCAAGTTGCACTCCTGCATTGCCTGCTTCCGCTTTGCCGAACCGGTTAAAAATAATCTATTCTCTTTTTACTATGGAGTGCTGATGTTGTTGTGCGTTGCCCGATGCCTGGAAAGACGGATCGGTAAAAGGCCTTTGCGCCCGAGGTGGTTTTGAAATTGCCATAGAATAGAAAAACAAAGTTTTAACCCGCGTAGTAGTTACGGCCAAAGCAGATGCAAAAACTACCTTGATTAGCGGCGATAAAAAAGTTGTAATGGAGCTAAAGAGGGGAGAGAAGAAGGAACTTGTTTGGTAAATGCATAAAACAAAAATGCCCCTTAAAAAGGGGCATTAAATGCGGACCGGACGGGACTCGAACNNGTTCGAGTCCCGTCCGGTCCGCAATTAATGCGCTAAAGCCCTTGTCAGACATCAGTTCTAGCAAGGGCTTTATTTTTGGGTGTCGGTTTGGGTGTCGATTGATATTCACTCGGAATATTTGAACAATACCCCACACAAATATGAAATTTGAGCGCAGGTAATGATGAGCGGAGTCCTTTTCTAAACAATCCAAATTCAACATAAAACAGGTTTATCCATACTTTTTTCAAGAAGCAGTCCAGTGTGCCTTTGATTCCGTTTATGTTTCCGAACTGCTTTACCGGCATGAGACTTAAACCCTATGACGAAGCGTCATAAATTCTGACATGCTTCAATGACTCTGACAGGCTGTCAATATTGATATTTTGGTTTTGGCCGATGGACAATTAGTTGAAATAAAAATAGTGTGGATGAAGCGAAGCATATATTATTTTCTTACTTTAAAGTCATAAAAGCAGTCAATCGGAAAGATATTTCTCACCTCAGCGTCATGCTGTTCGCCTGAATCCAAATGTTCGTTTATGTGGTCAATTGCTTCTTTAGGTGTAATTTCACCCAAACCCAACGGCACCGTGTTGGTTTCGGTAATAGTTTCATCTGTATTTGATTTCATATGTAATCATTTTTGGTTAGTTTAACAGGTAGGCTGTTTATATCTGGTTTCTTGAGTGTTTAACTGACTTAATCGTTTTAAGTGCATCGATCACTTCCTGTTTTTTAAAACGGACCAATCTGGTACCGGGAACAGAGTAAGAAGGGATAATTTTCAGACGCGAGTACTTCCTGAGTGTAACAGTACAGAGGCCAAGGGCCGCCGCTGTTTCCTTAACTGTAAGCAAACTATCATCCTCTCGTTGAGGCGAAACATGCATATACCTTTTAAATCCCAGGTCTATTCTCTCATCGAGTAGGGCGATTAGTTGCTCTTTTGATATTGGTGTTAGGATCATGATATTTGTGGATTGTTTCTTTTTAAAAGTCAATTTTCTATTTGGGAAAAGAGGGCGCTAATTCCCCTGTATCAGAATTCAGAAAGGAAGGTCATCAACATAAGTTCTCATTGGTTGCAGTTTTTTAGCATTGCGAACAAACTCCTCAAACTTGTCCCCGGTGAGAGGGGTTAAACATTCTTCACAGAGCCGCAGCCGCACCTCTTCGAAAACCTCCACCTTATCCTCGTTCTGCGACTTATACTTGCGCCGTTCAATGAGCCGATTAAAAACACCATATCGTGTTTCATATTGGATAAGTTCACCGCAGCACCCACAGCGTTCACTTATATCTTTACCTCGCACGTGTTCTAAACTCTTGTTCGCTTTCATATAGTTTTTTGATGTTTTAATAATTGTTGTTCTGCGTGGGGATAATTTCAATTATTTAAGAAAAGGGAACAATCCATAATAACTTCCAGTGGTCAGTGTTTAACCGTCCTGGTCCTTAACTTTTCCCAAGTTTTCAATTTCCCTTTCCCTTTCTCTTTTGACAAACTCATATGGCCCGTAAACCATCATTTCATAAAGAACACATTTTGGGGTTTGAGACTCAAATTCCTTCCAGCATTCTACGCATAGAAATTGTTCGTCCCCATCTGCTGGACTAAGGAACCGTTGTATCGGCGTATTGTTTATCGCGTAGTAATCTCCGTCCAAATTGATTTTATCCTTGCACTTTGCACATTTTTCCATTGTTTCTTGTTTTAAGTGTTCTTTAATATTTTACTTCATTTGATTAAACTCCCGTTAGCTGACCTATATGGTCTTATAAAATTCAATTAGTAGTCGATCCAAGGGGAACTCATTAGGGTCATATTTCGCTGCAGATAAGTATACCCGATACCTCTTATGTAGTTCGTGCCATTGGACAAAGTGTTCATAGCAAAAATGGACTTCGGGTATAATCTCATCCTCTATGGAATGCTCACGTTTTGAGGTGCCTGAATCGTCATCTTCATTTGACGGCGGCAGTGGATAATAAAAGTGGTAAAGGTTCTTAGGTTTATCACTCAAAAATTCGTCCCTCATCTTGCAAAGTTCCTTATAATAGTTTCTCCGTCTAGCTCGATCAAAATCATCTATTCTCTTGCAAAGCTTTTCAAAGAAATTGGTAAGCGAATTATATTGCTCATCATATTCAAATTCCCTTAAACAGCAGCAGCATTTGTGGGTTACATTTTTTTCGACCATGATCTTTGATTTTTAGATGTGAAATATTTAAAGCGCTCAGTAAATCTGCTTGGTGTTAAAGCGATGGTTCGAGTTTTATTTCTATACAGAACTCAATTACCGCTATAAAAACCCTTCTTAATAAGTCTTTTAACTGCTTTTCCATCTCTGTTAATGTTTAAAAAAGCACCGGTAACGCGGAAGTGTATTACCGGTGCAAATGAACTACTGACCAAGCGGGTCATCCGCATATGTGTACTCTGGCCCTAATTGCGATGCCTCCATAATAAAATCCTCCACGTTTGATTCGGTCAAATGTGGGCCGCAAACGGAGCAAAGCCAGAAGTTGCGGTAATCAAATACATGTACCTCATCTTCGTCCTTATCTGGCGAAGGCATACGTTTCTCTACACGCCTTGTTAAAGTTGTGTAGGGGTCTGCGTAGTGAATTTCTGCACAACAACACTCACATACTGCTACCAGTGAGCTACCTAATAATTCTTTTTCGTCCATATCTTTTTTTTTAAGTTTAATAAATGGTTTATTATTGCTTGCAGTGATTTTAATTGCGCGATGCAAAGATTAGTAGAATAATATAGGTAGGAAAAGGGCTGAGGCGATTGAGGAGTAAATGCGTGTTTCAATGATGTAGGACGCGCTCGCAAATATTAGTCTCTATTTTAATGTTACGAATTATTTGCACCTAAAAAAATAACTCAACAGATAGCATAATATACTAATTTTTGGGAGCACAGATGACGCTATTAAGGGCCTAGTTCCTCTATAAGATATGCTATCAGAAAAACGTTGAAATATAATCAATTATTACAATGTGTTATTTTTTCTGTTTGTTAACACATCTTAACATTGTCTTTAATTCTTTCGAATAAGAAATATTATGTATATGGAAGATTGCATTCTATATATGGATAATATTTTTAAATCAAACTCAGTCTCAATAATCGTTAGCCATTGCCGGATATAAAATGCTTAATGGAACACCGAATTAGCATTTGGTGGAATCCCTTGCAAGTAAGAAGCATGAAACGCAACTATGAACATCCCTACCGGCGGAACGCAGTAAAAGCTAAGTGGTAATAGCCGGAGTTTGTAGCGAAAGATCGAGAATTCGACAAACGCTATTTTCGTTCCAAACAATCGACCTGTTTTCCCAGATGCAAAACAAGGTACCATCTTTACGCGTGAAAGTTAATACCTTGACGAGTACCGGTTAGCAACCATGAGGTAAGGCAACTGGTAAACCGGGTGAGCAAACAGTTTGTATATCACTTAATATTGAATATAAAACCTTCGACTTTGTCAAACAAAAGTTGTAATACACATAGCCAAGTTTCGCAAGTTTTAAATTTTCGCAGTTGGTTTAAGCAAGGAATATGAGGGTTTTCTTTTCGTTATTTTAGCTACTGGATTATTAAATGAAACCTATGGCGTTGAAGTATCTGTAAATTGCCCCATCCAAAATAAAATGAGATTGTGCAAAGGATTACGCAACTCAGCAATTTTAGATAGCTCCCTATGTAACCCCGCCATTCCATCCCTCTGTTTTTGCCTATGCGTATGTTGAATGTCCTGCACCTCGCTTAAAAAGAGTTCCATAAACTTGCCCTTCCCCTTCTTCAATCCTTTGGCCGCATAGTTAATCGCGTCTACTCTTTGGTCAATATCCATACCGGGCGTAGGATTGTCAATCCGGGCAAAAAGTTTCAGCAACTCCAGTTCGTAATTGATAGATTCGATTCCTTTAGTACGCTTTTCTATGGATTCAATGTTAGCGGCTATAATATCGTATTCGATTTCTCCTGCTCCTGTAACATAATCGTAAATAAGTTGATTCAATTCCATTCTAACCGGCAAGGATTCAATTTCTTTTTTTGTAAACAAAACATTTTCGGATAGGTCATCGACCAACTTTTCAAAATCATTAAAATTCTTAATGTAGGAATACCGCATTTTCTCGAGATTGGTTTGTAGGTAATAGATTAACCCAACCATAGGCGTTCTTGATTTCTTTACTGCCTTATTCATGTCAGCGTAGAGCCGATTTAGGGCTGTGTTAGCACTCCACTCATCGCCGTTTTGCAAATGCAAAAAGAACTCTTCCGCTTTCAAATAAAAGTTAATAGCATAGTTCAATTCATATGGTACTTCTTGATTATCGACCGCCATAAATGAATTGACCATCTTACTACCTTCACTTCGGTTATACGATAATCTGAACAGGGTTGTGTTGTAGTTGCTCATCACTTCGCGTAAAAACGATAGCGCCTCCTGGCTATCTTTCCGCTGTTTTGAAAGGGAAAAAAGAACAAAATAAAACCTAACCGATGCCTGCTCAAGATTCCACTTCTTGGTATCTGGGTCATCTCTCCTATCACTATGATAGTATACGGGCCATTTCTCAATATCACTTATAAGTTGCATGTCTTCTCGCGCAATAAAATCCTTGTGGGCCTGATGTTGTTTTGAATAGGCCCCGAAATAATTAAACAGGTACGCATAATAATATATCTTACTTAGGACGTAGTTATGTTCGAGTTTTTTGCCGCGTCCATCAGTTTCTCTCTTAAATACTTCATGTATTTGTAAAAACCTCAACTCTGCGTGTTCTGTAAATCCAAGTTCCCACAGGGCATCGACGTCCTTCAAAATTTTTAAGCACTTCTTGTGCCAATCTTCCTCTTTCTGCTCAACGGTTCGGGTAACAAAATCAATAACTCTTAAATAAAAATCCTGTTTAAGGTCATTGAAGCTATCCGTAACCCCACCCAACGCGTCCATAACCTCTTTATCATCTATTCGCTCAACCGGTCTTTTCTCCTGCACCAGATTATAAAATACATCAAACATTTTTTTTGAAGCGCCTTTGCCTCGCTCGGTTTTATCCAGGTCATCCCTTAAAGCGGTAAGAAGGTGCTTCTTACCCAATTTTGTCATCAAATCAAGTATATTTTTTGACAGCGTATTTCCGTTTTTCATTTTTTTACTCATTTGTATAGAATTATTATTCAAGTAGTTATAATCATTTTTTTAATCCCCTTATAATTCCTTGTTTTCTTATAAAGCAACTAAAATAAAAATAATATTTTACAAATGACTTGATAATCAACACTTTAGATGGTAATTAATTTTATCCCCTTTTGAATTTCGAACCAAAGGGGCATTTAAATACCCGCCTCTACCTTTGCCCTAAATTTTTAATTAACCATCTAAAATCAAATGTATGTCAAAACCAAACCACAATGCCGACATTAAAAATCCCAACCACGGAACAAAGGGTACGAACATCACTTACGACAAAGCGATGGGAGACAAAGGTAAAACGTTGAACCCAACGTATACGCCGCCCAAAGTTGAGGTAAAGAAATAGTTCTTTACTTAAAAAGTTATCATTTAACTATTTGGTTAAACCCAACGTCCACGTAAAACGCAGGGTGCGATTTGCCGAAAAGCACAAAGAGTAGGCGCTAACATAAATTTCACAGCCATGTCAAAGACAAAAGGAACAGCAGGTTGGCCAAGTACAACAAGCAATCCATCAGGTGGCGGAAGGGATAACAAATAGTCCTCCAAAACCTAAGAACGAAACGCGCAGGGGGCCAAAGCCCTCTGCGTTTTTTAATCTGCATTGCTAATTGTATTTGTAGGCGCTTCTGGATATTCTTTCAATCAAGACCCTCATTTCCCAGTTTCCACTTGGCTTAAAAACAATCTCCCCGTCTTTATACCAACTGGCCTTGAAGTATAAGCCGGGGTAATCCTTTTCGAATCGCTTCGCTACCACCTCAAGTATTGCCTTTTCCTCACCCCGGTAGTAGCAAGCCCTACCGTAATTTTTTTGTTCAAGAAACCGGGCCTTTTGCGCTTTGATTTCTTCCAGCTTTGGCGCAAGGCTTTTGGTATCTTCACTGAAAAGCAGCAAATCCTCTAGGGTAAAACTGTCAATGGAAATAATCGTAACCCCATCAATGCACAACCTCGAAATAACGGAACTCACCTTTTGGTTTAATCCGATTATTTCTGCACGAATGACGCGGAATGCCGCAATGTTTTCATCGGTCATCTTGCCTTTCCACTGATTATAATGGTTCCTTATTTCTACCCTTTGGAGCACCCAATCGTAATTGAGAGGATGGTACGGTTGGTCTAGGCCAGCCAAGGGTAGCTTCTCTTTTATTGCGTAAACACGGAGTAGTTCTGCCCAAAGTAAATTCAAGCGGCTTATCGAATCCTCAATATCTAAGCCTTGTTTATCGTTTGCTTTCACTTGTGCTTTAGCTGCTCTATCTCCTGCCTTAATTCTTCGTTAATCCTTTGCTGTTCCGCGTACTTTATGCTCAATTCATCTACCATAGTTTTGAGTTCCTGAGTTGCTTTTACCAAAGGTACAACAAAATCACTGTAGCTTAACCCATAGGTATCATGCTCGTTGGCCGGTTTAACCAATCCGCAAAAATCATAGCCAGTATTTTTCGCTACTTCCTCTACCTGTTGTGCGCTAAAGCCACTATACATGATATGCTCTTTGTGCGCAATGCTGTTATCCCAAAACTCGCCGTTAAACAAGGTATCTGCTTTGCTGCCGTATGTAAAACTGTTTAACTTTCTCACGTCCAGGTTGTAGGTAATGGGCTTTAGCTGTGTTATAAAGTCGAGCCCGTGAGTTTCATCGCTTATGTTTTTCTTAAAGCGTATGTCGCTTAGTGCGGTAATGGTTTGGGTGTTGCATTTCAGCGCCGTTATTACGTTGTTGCCTAGTACGATAAGGTTGCTATCCGGTGCATAAGCTCCATAACCAATGGCAATAACGTTGCTGAAATTGGATTGCGCCACGTCGGTCGAGGCTCCAACGGCAGTGTTATAATTACCAGTGTTTAAATTGGGAAGAGCGTCCGCTCCACTGACGGTATTCCAACTGCCATTGTTATTGCTGAGCGCACCTTGACCATCAGCGGTGTTACCGCTGCCACTATAGTTATAGAGAAGCGCAGTCATGCCATTGGCAGTATTATAATTTCCGGTGGTGTTGCGGCTCAGCGCATCCTCGCCATTGGCGGTATTTTCAATTCCGGTGGTGTTGAAAAAAAGCGCGTAATCTCCATCGGCGGTATTATAGTTGCCGGTTGTGTTGTGGTAAAGCGAATAGTGGCCTATGGCTGTGTTAGCGCCGCCTGTATTGTAGTGTAAAGCATTGTCGCCAAATGCTACATTACGAATGGTGTTCGTATTGGTAAAAAGTGCCGAATCACCAAAAGCGGTGTTATATGTCCCAGTTGTGTTAACCCCGGCCAAGTAACCAAAAAACGTTTGGTTATTTGCCACATCAATCAAACCGGAAAACTGGTTGTTCACCTCAAATTTTAAGTCGGCATTGTTAATGGTACCAATAAAGTTAACGGCGGTAGAAATTCCGGTGTTACCGGTAAGCCCCCAGCCGCCGGAAGAAGGGCCGGTCGCACCGGTCAGCCCGGTGTTGCCAGTATTACCTTGCGTACCTTGTAGGCCAGTTGCCCCGGTGGCTCCGATGTTACCCTGAATACCCTGCAATCCAATTGGCCCGGTTGCCCCGGTTGCGCCACTGCCGCTATTCCCCGCTGTTTGTGCATACAAGGCGTAGGGGACGCTCACGAGTTGGGTGGTTCCCATACTGCTGTAACTGTTTCCACCGGCAGGGTCTAACTCCACCTCAAGGTACTTGTTACTAGTGGCCCAGGGAATGCCTGCAAATGTTCCCGCCGTTACAGTGCCGCTGCCAATCAGCGTTGTAAACAGGCCGAACTGATTGGTTGTAGCAGTATCTGTTTCCTGATAAACGATAGCCCCCGAAAGCGAAACATCATGGACGGAAAAGCGAGCGCTGATGTGTTGGTTCGGCAAAGGCGAGCCGGATGCGTTCCGGGCAACGGCTTGGTAATTTAGTGTTTGAGGGGTTTGGCCGGTTGCAAAAATCATCAGATGAACGAGGAGGCTAATAATGGCGAAGCGGAAGGTAGTTTTCATGTCAGATTATTGGGTTTTAAATGAGGGTATATAAATTAAGCCCCCCCCTTTTGATGAAGAAGGAATATGTGAAAGGTTTGATTTGTTTTTTGCAAACTCGACGCCCATTAAAGCGCAAACAGCAGCGTCCACTTCATCATTATAATGAATGTCCTTTTTAGGAATTCTACTGCCATAAATTTTTTCAAAGGAAGAAAAGAGAGTGCTGGTTGCCGTAGCATTGAACCCGGTTGCATCGTTAAGGGCAGCCCCATACCGATTTTTGAATTGCTTATAAAAACTGGTGGTTCCAGCTAATATCCCTGGATAAACTTCAATGGCAGTGAGGTTTCCACCGGGTTCATTATCCCACGGTATAACTATAAGATCGGGACGGTCTTGCTTCCACTTTCTTAGTTGGCGGATAGCTCTGAATGTGTTTCTACCAAGCTTATCAAAAATAGGAGATAGGGGCTTTTTCCCTGTAATGCTTTCAACTTCACGGTCAGTCTGTCGGAATACGTAAACGTTTTCAATATCCCTTTCAAAGTAGCCGCTCGTATCGGCCTCGTTATTAATAAAATCTAATAGAGCGCATGGAAAGCCAAAAGGCGCATCAATGGCAACTACAAAGTTATCCTCAGGCAAAAACAGGTTATCAGGAAACTTATAAAGGCCATCCTTATTGCTAAGTTCAACTTCCCCAGTGCATATTCTAAGTTTTGTCTCTGAGCCCCTAACAGTTGCTAAGGCAAAAGCATTTTTTCCTCCGGTATAACCACCCACGTCCCAGCCCAGAACGATAATTGTTTCCATCCCGAAAGATAGAAAAAGAAACAACATCACCCTATATATAGGGCTGTCTGGTACAGCACATAATTGGAGTTTTGAACCATGTCCCCGAAAGAGCAAGATAGGTTTAGACGCAGGTTGGGTAAAAGGCTTCGTCTTTTGAGATTGAAGGTCGGAATATCTCAGGATAACCTTGCGGTAGAGGCCGGTATCGGCGATAATCAAGTCGGTAATATAGAAAGGGGAGAAATCAACGCTACGGCATTGACTTTGGCAAAGATCGCTGTTATTCTCAAATGCGAGATCCAGGACTTCTTCATTTTTGAAAAAGAGTAGGTCGTATTTAATCTTGGCTCCCTTCATCTAATATTATTGTTATCCTGTTTGTTTCTAACTGCACGATTATTGTTTGTCCAGCTTTGAAACCCAGCCTAAGCAGCCATTTGCCGCAGAGCCTGATTTCTGGAACCACTTTCGGTAGTGTTCCGGCCATGCGGAACTTCGGATAAACTTTCAGTTTGCGAATACCTTTAGAATTATGTGCTTTTATATTGTCCATCACTGAGTTGGTGTTGTTGGTTGGGGAAGTGCTTCACTGACCGGTTGGGCTGCTCCTTGCAGTGCTATTGCTTCCTTCTTATCCCAATGTTTCTGTAAAAGATTTGCGTTTTCTTCGGCGGTAGCTTTTACGTATGATATGAAAACTTTTTCTGATTTGTGCCCGGTCATTTTCATTATGGTCAAAGAGCTTACTCCATCCAAGTATAAATTTGTGGCGAAGCTCCGGCGGGCTGTATGTACAGTAACGCATTCCCATTTTTGCTTAGCAGTTGTAACCAACATTCCACCGCGCGTGATGCTAGAGACGGACATTTCCTTTAGCTTCGGTACCTTTTCAGCTATTTTCTTCAAATAACGATTCATCAGCACATTACAAGTTGCTGGCGGGAGTGAATTAGGTAAGTGGCTGTATTTTTTCATTATGGCTCTTACCATTTGGTGTAAAGGCAGAACAACAACTTCACCTGTTTTTTGAGTCTTTATGGAAATCTTATCCCCCGAAATATTCTCAGGGCAAATATTCACTAAATCATTGAACCTCAACCCCGTCCAACATCCAACGATGAATAAGTCTCGGACATGTTCTAGCCTCCGGCTTTTTGACAAGTCAAGGTTGTATAACTCATAAAGCTCTTGCTCTGTGAGATAGATTTTATAAACTATTTCGCTTAACACTTTAAATTTTGAGCTTTTAAATTTTAGATTGGTGTTGATGCCACGTTCCGTAGCTTCTCGCATAAAAAGCTTCAAAAATTTGGTGTATTTGCCCACGGTATTGCTGGCAAGATTCAGGTGTATGGAAAGGTATCTAATCCAATCTTCGTAAAAATCAAGGTCAATGCTATCAAAGTCTATCCTCTTACCCCAATGGCCTTCGAACTCTTTGAGCATTTCAAATGTGCGATTGTAAACTTGAATGGTTCCCTTGGCAATCTTTTTACCAGTATCAGCGTTAATCTTGTTTTTCTCTGCTTCTTCGATATAGGTTTTGATAAACTGAAACAGGGTTGGTTTAAACCTGTCAACACCATTTCTGATTTTGACGTCGAGGATTGCACGTAACTCTGTTGGCGTAGGGCTCCGCTTGTTGTCGTTTAAGAACCTTCGGAAAGCAGTTTTCGCCTCCGATTCGATGAAATCTAAACGGGCGTTAAGTTCGGAGTAACCTGGGTAGGAATACTTGGCTCTTTGCCAAAGCTTTTTCGTTTTGTCGGCCTCAAAATAATCCGCATATATCTTTTCCTGCGTCGAGTAAACTAGCTTTTGATTGTTCCACCTTATTACTAAATTAATAGGGGTCTCGAATTTGCTATTGCAATGTTTTAAATTGTAGTTCGTATTCACTGATTTCCTTTTGAATGAGGATAGCTAAAACTGTGCGACTGTTCACTTTCAGGAAAAACTTTCCGAAAAAGGTGTTTTGAAAGGTTTTTTAAGGAGGTGTCGGTTAGGGTGTCGGATACTTTAAGCCTCTCTTTAGCGGCACTATTCCAAATTGCGAAGAGCCCTATGACATGTTTACAGGTAGGGGCGGAAGGGGCTATAACCGTTGGCAATTGAGAGATAATATCCTGTAGCCCCGTCCGGTCCGCAAAATGCCCTGGTTTTATCCGGGGCATTTTTATTTAAGCAAGTTAGTTTAGCCTGCATGGAAATAGGAAAATTGACTTAACTCCCGGAAATAATCTTACCTGACTATCGGATGTAGGAACCTAACAGGTATTATGAAGGCAACCCCGATTTAAAATAAAACAGATGTCATTGCGAAGCCTTTTCCAGTAAAAAAATAAGAGAGAAAAGGCTGTGGCAATCTTCCGTTGTGTCTTTCATGGATAATTTGCCGGCTAAAGACGCAACGGAAGATTGCCACAGATAATATTTTTTTATTTTTTACGGGAATTACCTTCGCAATGACATCTGTTTTATTTTTAAGGTGGTTGAAAAGCTTAAAGTGAAATTTATACTTACAGGGTTCCTATATCCTGATAGTCAAATAATCTTAATCTTCAGAAGTTACCAATAAGTTCCGATAGTCATACTTATTGTATTTCTCCGGATTTCCGCTCTCTTTGGTAATTTCCATCAATTCATTTTTTACCTGAATTCTCAACCAATGTTCCGGCGAAGTGTTAGAAAATGAGCTTAATTTTAAAACAAGGCTGGGATTTAGTTTTCTTTCGCCAATTAAATATTTGTGCAAATTGCTGTCTTTCATCTCAAATAAATTGGCCAATCTTTTTTGTGTGACATTAAAGGTTCTGAGATACATTTTAATGAAATCCAATATATTCATTCTGACGCCGTTGTTGTCACTTTCAATGTAATCCTCTATTTGATACTTTATTGCAAGCAAATCATTTCTTAGCATCCTCTCTCTGGATTGATTCTTTGAATGTGAAAGAATAAAGTTCTTTAAGTCTTCCTTATTCCCTTTATTCCAAAGGTCTTTTGGTTGAATTTCTTTACTGTTTTTCATTTTAATCAATTTAAATATTTAGCAATCAAAGCTTCGCCTGCTTCAGGAGAAATAACCATTGTAGTTTCGCCAAATTTTAGTGCCCCATATTTTTTACAGTATAGTGCCATTAATTTAACCTCATCTTCCTTATTTCTTTCCATTACATCAAATGCAAGCCAACCTTTATAATACTCTTTTCCATATATAAAACTTAACCTGCAGGCAAATGCTATTAAGCAGCCTGCTGCGTTTTCAAATTTCCTGTTCTTCCCTTTGTTATGCGGTGCTATTTCAACATACGCCATGTACGGTTCTACTTCCTCTTTCATTTTAAAAATCAATGCACCTTCAATTGTTTCAGGCGTTGCTTCACAAATCAAGATATAAGATTCAAAAGCGGCCTTTTTAGCATGCTTTTTAAAGTTAAAGCGCCATCCATCAACTACTGAAGGAAGCAGATTATTGCCAGTTTTGATTATCCTTGCAACCGCTACTTTTTTATCTGTCCATTTTATAAGCTTTACCTTCATGCAACTTTGTTGTTATAAAGATACCGACAATTCTACAATTTGTATAATTATTTTACGCAAAATGTCCTGATTTTATCCAGTGTCATTTTATAGCCTTTAACCCAATTTTTTCCTGCCCCTCAATCCACTTATAGGTAAGCTCCATGCCTTTTTCCAAAGGAAAAGATGGCGCCCAGCCCAGCTTTTCCTGTATCAGCCTGTTATCGCTGTTTCTGCCGTTTACACCGGTGGGGCCGGGTATATTTTTAATCAGCGGCTTTTTACCGGCTATGCGGAAAACCATACGGGCAAAATCGTTAATGCTTATCATTTCTTCCGAGCCGATATTTACCGGCCCTTCAAAATCGCTTTCCATCAAGCGGCTGATGCCTTCCAGGCAATCATCAATATATAAAAACGAGCGGGTTTGCTGCCCGTTGCCCCATACTTCAATGGCCCCGCCATCCTTTACCTCTAATACCTTACGGCAAAGGGCTGCAGGGGCTTTTTCGCGGCCACCCTGCCAGGGGCTTTCAGGGCCGAAGATGTTATGAAAACGGGCTATCCGCACCTTCAGTCCATAGTTGCGCGCGTAGCTCAGGTAGAGGCGCTCACTAAAAAGTTTTTCCCAACCGTATTCGCTGTCTGGGTCTGCCGGGTAAGCCGAGGCCTCGCTGCAATTAGGGTTACCGGGGTCGGTTTGATTATGCACCGGGTAAACGCATGCGGAGGAAGAATAAAAGACTTTACCCACTTTATGAATTACGCAAAGCCTTGAAATGTTCAGGTTAATTAATGCAGAGTTGTGCAACAGGTCGGCATCATGTTCACCGCTGAAAATATAGCCTGCGCCACCCATGTCTGCGGCTAACTGGTAAACGTGGTCGAATGGTTTATCTAATACGCGGGCGCAAATTTGAGGGTCAGTAAGGTCGCCAATTAAAAATTCATCAGCAGGGCTTGGGCTAAATTCAGGTTTCTTTAAATCAGCAGCCCGCACCGTAAAGCCATCCTGTTTAAGGTGCTTTACCAAATGGCTGCCAATGAAGCCGCCCGCACCAAGAACCAAAGCTGATTTCATAAAATTAAGTAGCGCGTTTAAAAGTCGATAACGAGGTTAAAACAATTTAGGCCAAAACTGCTGTTTCCCCTCTGGAGAGGGGTGGCCGCAGTGCCGATAACTATCGGCAGGGGGGTGTGGCTGTTAAGGGGCAGGTGCCGAACAGCCACACACCCCGCGCTTCGCGCTCCCCTCTCAAGAGGGGAAACAGCAGTTAATTTCAAATTACTGCCTGCGCAAATCATACTTTTCAATCTTGTTATACAAGTGGCTGCGCTGTATATCCAGCATCTCAGCAGTTTTCGAAACATTCCACACAAACTTTTTAAGCTTATGTTCAATAAACAGTTTTTCAATGTGCTCTTTAAAATCCTGGAATTTATCAAACTGCTCAAACAGGTCGGTAGGTGTATCTTTGGCCTGCGTGTTGGTTACAAAGTTGCGGACTTCAGTTTCTGTAATCTTCTGGTCTGAAAGAATTACCAGGCGCTCAATTACGTTGCGCAGCTCGCGGATATTTCCTTCCCAGTTCATGGTTTTTAATTCTTCCAGTGCTTTGGGCGTAATTACCTTTTTTGGTATGCCGTAGTCTTCGCAAATTTCCTTTACAAATTTATCAGCCAGCAAAGGCACATCATCTGTTCTTTCGTTTAGCGAAGGAACATGTATCAATATTACACTGATACGATGATACAAGTCCATCCGGAACCTGCCTTCTTCTGTTTCTTTAAGCAGGTCTTTATTGGTTGCTGCAATTACGCGCACATCTACTAAAATATCGCGGTCTCCGCCTACGCGGGTTATACGGCTTTCCTGTAAAGCCCGTAAAACTTTTGCCTGTGCCGAAAGGCTCATATCGCCAATCTCATCCAAAAATAAAGTGCCACCGGTGGCTGCTTCAAACTTACCAATGCGTTGTTTAATCGCCGATGTAAAAGCACCTTTTTCGTGCCCGAACAATTCGCTTTCAATCAACTCACCGGGTATAGCTGCGCAGTTTACTTCAATCAACGGGCCGTTAGCGCGGTTACTCTTTTCATGTATCCAGCGGGCCACCAGTTCCTTACCGGTTCCGTTATCGCCGGTAATCAGTACTCGTGCTTCGGTAGGCGCCACACGCTCAATAGTTTCTTTTATTTTTTGAATTGCCGGAGAATCGCCGATTATTTCGCGCGTCTTTCCTGCTTTTCTTTTCAGCACCCTTGTTTCGGTAACCAGGTTTGATTTTTCAAGTGCATTACGAACGGTAATTAACAAGCGGTTTAAATCGGGTGGCTTGCTGATAAAATCATAAGCCCCTTTTTTTACTGCCTCCACAGCATTCTCAACACTGCCATGGCCCGATATCATAATAATGGGTGTGGCAGCATCGGTGCCATGCAGCTTTTCAAGCACTTCCATGCCATCCATCTTGGGCATTTTAATGTCGAGCAGGGCGCAGTCGTACGCGCCGTCTTTCAGCATTTCAAAAGCTTTGGCACCGTCTTCGGCTTCATCCACTTTATACCCTTCGTATTCAAGTATCTCACGCAGGGTTTTGCGGATGCTTTTCTCGTCGTCTGCTACAAGAACGTTTGGCATAAGCTAAAATGTTTGTCGGCCACGGGGACCGGGTTTATGGATTGTGTGTGTGTTCAAAAAAAAGCTGCCTGCCTGTAAGCCGGATTCTGTTCTCCGATAAATCGGAGCATCTATCATTTATCTGCGATACCGGTTGCCCGGCACCTGTTACGCTCAACCCCTCTGCCTTGCTTCGCCGAAACGAAACCATCGCGCGAGCAGCGCTTTAGGACAGATATACGTGAGCTTTCAATCCGCAAGGTTTGCCCCAATCTCAACTTCCATTGAGAAACCGTGAGCTCTTACCTCACTTTTTCACCCTTGCCTGCCAGCCCCTAAATCCCCGAAGGGGACTTTGAGAACAGCCTGGCGGTTATTTTCTGTGGCACTATCTCGCCCCCGAAATTCCTTTCGGGGTGTCCCGAAGTTATCGGGATGCGGTGCTCTGTATTGTCCGGACTTTCCTTCCCTCATTAAATGAGGAACGATAGACCAGCATGCAGCCGTAGGCGAAAATAGACGTTTAATTTTATGGACGCACTATTTTTTTGACACTTTGGGGGATTGTGGAAATTTGGGGAATAATTGTGGATAGCCTGAATAAGAAACAAGAATCAAGATATTAGAAGCAAGAAAATTAATTCTTTCATTGTATAGAGTCTTGAATCTTATATCTTGGTTCTCATATCTAAACAATGAATTTACGTTGGAAAATTGCACAATGGTTCGAGCTACAATGGTGGAGGCAATACCTGCGCAATAAAGACAAGGAAGATTACCTGGCCTGGAAGAAAAATTACTGGTATGGGTTGCTGAATAAAATTAGCACTGAAATAAAAATTGATGCATCAAAATCAGTTATTGATATGGGCTGCGGACCCGCAGGAATTTTTATAGCGCTGCCGGATAATAAGGTAACAGCCATAGATCCTTTGCTGGATGAATACGAACAGCAAACTCATTTTTTTAAAAAGAGTGATTACCCTGGTGTCCGCTTCGTAAAAACCAGCATAGAAAATCTCGAAACTGAAGGAATTAAATATGATGCAGTATTCTGCATGAATGCCATTAACCACGTGCACGAAATTGAATGTGGTTTCGAAAAACTAAAAGATGTTTGCGCCGTAAATGGAGTAATAGTGGTATCAATTGATGCCCATAACTTTTCCTTCTTCAAATATTTATTCCGCCTGATACCCGGCGATATACTACACCCGCACCAGTACGACTTAAACGAATACTATAATTTTTTAGAGAAAGGCGAATTGAGAATTTCAACTCCCGTTTTATTGAAGCACGAATTCTTTTTCGACCACTATTTACTGGTGGCTAAAAAAGTGCAAGCCTAAGAAGCGATTAAGCCAACAAAGTTTTCTTTACCCTATCTAAAATAATTTCTACACGCTCTTCAGATGATGCTTCGGCATATATCCGCAGCACCGGTTCGGTACCACTGGCGCGCACCAGTACAGTTTCTTCATCTTCCAGGTAAAATTTATAGCCGTCCAGGTCATCAACTTTAGCAACAGGTATGCCGCCAAATTCTTTATAAACCCCGTTTTTGCAGTTTTCTATAATCTTCAATTTCTGCTCCTCTTTCAAATGCAAATCGTTGCGGTTATAAAAGAATTTACCTACCAGTTCATATACCTCATCAATTAATTCCTGCAGGGTTTGTTCGTTTTTAATCAGGTGCTCTATAATAACAAGCCCGTCCCAGATACCATCACGTTCAGGAATATGGCCGGTAACTGCAATGCCGCCGCTTTCTTCGCCGCCAACAAGCACGCCGCCTTTTTCAATAATCTCGCAGATGTACTTAAATCCTATTTTAGTTACTTCAACAGGCAGGCCGTATATCTCGCACAGCTTCTTTATTTTGTCTGAAACTGAAAACGCGATAACTACTTTACCGCTCTCACCTTTGTATTTGTGCAGGATATGAATCAGGATAAGAATGATATGGTGTGCATCAATAAATTTTCCGGCGCCGTTATATAAACCAATCCTGTCGGCATCGCCATCGGTGGCAAAACCCAGGTCTACATGCTTCATTTCTTTTAAATAGTTCTCTAGTTCCTTCAGGTTTTTAGCAATCGGCTCAGGGGCCTGGCCATGGAATGAAGGATTGTACTCGCAATGCAGAAAATCAGCATGTGGCATAATGCGCGGAAAAATATTCTGCCCGGCGCCATACATGGCATCGTAAGCCACCACCATTTCAGAAGATTCGTTCAGCGCTTCCAAATCAAAGTAGTTAGCTACATGGGCAAAATACATGGTCTCCAGGTCAACAAATTCCAACAGGCCTTTTTGTTCCCATTCTTCCAGCGAAAGGTCTTCAACTACACAGCTATCCGGAATCAGGGCTTCAACCTCACTCACATATTTCTGAATCAGCGGGCCGCCGTTTTTTGACTTTAACTTGTATCCGTTATAAGCCGGAGGATTATGGCTGGCTGTGATGATAACGCCTATCTCGCAACCCAGGTCGCGGGCGGCAAGAGAAATCATTGGGGTTGAAACAAAATGTTTATCGAAAAACACTTTGATGCCGTTACTGCAAAACACATTAATGGCAGCCTCGCAAAATAAGTACCCGCCAAAACGGCAATCATAACCCAAAACAATTTTTGCATCCCCATCCTGCTTTTTGGTCCAGTCGGCAGTGGCTTTGGCAACACGCTTTACATTGTCAACAATAAAATCTTTGGCAATGATGGCCCTCCATCCGTCGGTTCCGAATTTGATTTTGTCCATTTCTGAATTTTGTGCGGTAAATCTATAAAAAAAATGAAGCCTCACCCTGCCCTCTCCAAAGGGTGATGGCCTGGAATTAGGTAGTGCGGTTCTTTTTGCGCCTTGCAACCTCCCAGCCTCCGAAGCGGAGGAGCTGCCTCGCAGAAAAAAGAACAACAGTTGCCCGGTTAGTGTATTTGCTATTTTTGCGAGGCGGTTCTCCCGCTTCGGGAGTTTAGAGGGTTTGCGTAGATGTATTAGTTTCTACCTAATTCTATGCCTGCCCTTTCCGAAGGAGAGGGTTCTGTTTCGTCCTTAAATTTTAGACGTAATCCACAGCGTTAAAGACCGCATTGAAGTCCTTCTCCCTCGGAGAAGGATTTAGGATGAGGATTGCATTTTTCTTTTCATTAACTTTACAACCTTGCAATCTGAAGGCTTATACAACAACCTCATAGGGTGATTTAGCAATGCAGGCAGAAAAATTTGAGTAATAAATGGACCAGATAGACACATATAGACATAAAGGATTGCGCAAGGAATTGGCTGTACAGTTAAGAGATAAAGGGATTGCAGATAAAAATGTTCTAAACGCCATTGAAACTGTTCCACGCCACTTATTTTTTGGCAACGACTCCATATTTTTTGAAACTCATGCTTATGAGGACAAGGCATTTCCGATAGGCGAAGGGCAAACCATCTCGCAACCATATACAGTTGCCTATCAGTCAGAGGCGCTGCAGATAAACCCTAAGGACAAGGTTTTGGAAATTGGCACCGGTAGCGGTTACCAGGCTGCAGTATTGGCCACACTGGGGGCCAGGGTATTCAGCATTGAACGCCACCGTAAACTATTTGAGCGCACCAAACCACTGTTAGAGCATTTAGGATACACCCATGTAAAATGTTTTTTTGGTGACGGCTTTGAAGGAGTTCCCTCCTATGCACTTTACGATAAAATTATTATCACCGCCGCCGTACCTGAGTTACCCAAAAAACTGTTACCTCAACTAGCTATTGGCGGAAAAATGGTTTTACCATTTGGTAATGAAACTGACTGCACTATGCTGCGTATTACCAAGCAGGCCGAGGGTCAATACAGTGAGGAGATACTATCGCCCAAGGCCTTTGCCTTTGTGCCGATGTTGAAGGGGAAGGTGTTTTAATTACCTGTAGCCTGGGTATTCTGGGGGATGATTTGTTGTTAAAGGACAGTTTTTATGCGGGTATTTTTACAGAAGTTTAACGCCGGCAATTACCAAACCAATAATTGCGATAGCTGTTCCTACCTCCCATTTGATAATATCTACTTTAAGGTTAGCAATATCTTCTTTGGTAGAAAAAATAGATAGTGCATCGCTTTTGGTAAGCAATTTATCTTTGTCCTTTTCAAGAACGAATTCTAATTTCTTTTCCTCAAATTTTTTTTCAACCTTAGTTTCAAGGATTTGAATAAATGCCTCCGCTTCCTGTTCGCCTATTTTGGCTTTAAGGAGTTCGTAAAGCTTTATTTCTGATACTATCATATTCCATATTTTCAGTCCAAATATAATATTATCCACCGTAATTTAAAAGCCAGGTAAAGCAAATGAGGTAATTAAATGGGCAGGTTTGATATTAATTACAGGCTTAAATCTTCATTGATATAACCGCAATGCTTCGAACAACAGGTGATGTCTACCTCAAATCAGAGTAATTTAATCAGTGAAACAGTTATGGCAATGCTTGCAACAATTAAGGCACCTGACTTAATAATAATGCGCTGCTCCATTTCTTTCATATCACGTTTCAATTCATGGAAGTCTTGCTTAGTGGCAATCCGCTCATCAATTATTTCCGCCAAATGCATCGGTTAATTTTCTTCAAAGATAAAGATTTCAATTTAAAGTTGTCAAATCTTAAACTCCATTGGCCCCTATTTTATACGCCCATACGAAAACTGCTTATGCATGGTGGGGTGCTTTGTAAACGCTGCTTTTAGCGATTCAAATCGTTCATTAACTCCCCCAAAACAATGCATTTCATTTCCATATTGGCAAATCAACATACCGGATGGCTCATCTGATATAACGGCTTGCAGAATAAACAGGCTATCTGATTTATCTGTTTTTTGAACAGCGTTTTCAATCTTACCCTTAAATGAAGTAACCAAATAAGGGTTGAATCTTTTCTTCGTCCTTACTACAACTTTGTTACCATGTTCATCATCCACTCTTTTTGCGAAGCTTTTGTTGTTCTTTTTCCAAAGCACTACACCCCAACCGGCCCAGCTATCTCCATTCTTTTTTGAATAGCAAACAACCGTGTCAACGCCTTTCCGGTTTAACCTGGCTTTTATTTTTACCATCGCTTTATCGAGAGGACTTACAGACTGTACAAAATTATCTAAGCACCTATTCTGCGAATAAGCCACAGAAATCAAAAATAACAGTGCAATTGATATTAGAGGTTTCCGCATCCTTTTAAAGTTTTCCTTTCCTCCTACTTATATTTCTTCATCGCCCTATCCATCTCACGCTTGGTATCTTTATCCTTTATGCTTTCGCGTTTA
Source organism: Bacteroidota bacterium (assembly GCA_003165895.1). Lineage (GTDB taxonomy): Bacteria > Bacteroidota > Bacteroidia > Chitinophagales > LD1 > Bog-950. Next base: position 29,510 of record PMXD01000302.1, read on the forward strand.
TCAAATTTCTTTTTGCCGCGGCCCAGGCCTACTTCAACTTTGGCAAACCCACGGTCGTTTACAAAAAGGCGCAAAGGAATTACTGAAAGGCCTTTCTCCCTCACCTTGGCATCAATCCGCGATAGCTCTTTTTTTGTAAGCAATAACTTACGCAAACTTTCGGGCGTATGGTTGGCATAACCCCCGTGCGAGTATTCAGGGATGTTCATGTTCCTGATAAACAACTCATCGTTACGCATAAAACAAAATGCCTCACTAATGCTGCCACCGCCGTTGCGGATAGATTTTATTTCGCTTCCCTTTAAAACAATACCTGCTTCAAAACGGTCCGTTATCTCAAACTCAAATCCAGCCTTCTTATTCTGAATATTTATTTTCTTCTGCTCAATCATTATTTCTAAAAGTTTCAAATACTCCTCACCCTGCCCTCTCCGAAGGAGAGGGTTCTAACTCCCTCTTCGTTTTAAGTTACATGCCACTAACGGGCAAATACTCAAAGTCCTTCTCCCCCGGAGAAGGATTTAGGATGAGGATTATTTGCAAAGTTGCCTAAAATTTAAACAACCAGCACCGGGCATTTTGCATTATGGCGCACTACAGAGATAGTTTCGCCGAAAATCATGTCCATAATACCCCGGTGGCCGTGTTGGCCAATAACCAGTAATTCGGCACTTATTTGTTCGGCAATAAACGGAATCTCTTTTTTCGGGTCTCCAAAACCAAGGCGCTCAGCAACATGGTAACCCTGTTCACGCAACTTATGCCCGTACAATTTTAATTGTTTGCTATCCTCATGTGTTTCATAATCCTGTATCTGGTCGCCCATAGCGCGGGCACCGGCAGTTTCAACAATATGCAACAGGAAATATTCTGTATCCTTGGTTCCATGCGAAACTCCCTCTGTAATAGCCTTTATGTCGCTATCCGAAAAATCAATGCAAATGGCAATGCGGTGGTATTGCTTTTTGACAATAAGCGGTATGTCTTCGGCTTTGCCGTGAGGTAGTTTTGTATCTTCTTTCTTCCTCCATTTTTGGCTGAACACGGCACACCATAAAATATATGCCAAAAGGGAGCTTGTAAAAATTACCACCGGTAAAATAATAAAGTTGAACACCCACATATGGTTTGAAAGTTGTTCCTGCCAGTCAGACAAAGCATCCCAAACTAATTTAAAATTCAGGCCCAAAATGATAAAAGCCGATAGCCATGCAAAAAATTTAATGATTCTTGAAATCACAAATTCTCCCATTTTCTCTTTATCGCTCACAAACTGTATTAACGGAATAACGGCAAACCCCAGTTGCAGGCTCAAAATAACCTGCGAAAGAATGAGCAGTGCGCTCAATTTGCTTTCGCCAAAAAAATAGATAACAAGCAGTGTCGGTGTAATGGCCAGCAACCGGGTAATAAGCCTGCGCAGCCAGGGTGCAATACGTAAATCAAGATAGCCCTCCATTACAATTTGCCCTGCCAGGGTACCGGTAATAGTAGAACTTTGCCCTGAAGCTATCAGCGCAACAGCAAAAAGTATGGGGGCCGCTTTGTGCCCCAGCAAGGGTGCCAGAAGCTTATAGGCATCCTGTATTTCGGCAACATCATTTAATCCGTTTTTGAAAAATACTGCGGCGGCCAGTACCAATATTGATACGTTAACAAAAAAGGCAATATTCAAAGCTACCGAGGAGTCTATAACGTTGTATTTAATAGCGGTGGCAATACCCTCTTTATCCCTGTTGCTTCTGCGGGTTTGAACCAGCGATGAATGAAGATAAAGGTTATGCGGCATAACAGTGGCGCCTATAATGCCTATGGCAATATATAATGCCCCGTTATCTTTTAAATGTGGAATAAACCCCAAGGCTATCTCGCCTATTGCAGGCTTGGCAAAAAACAATTCTACAAAAAAGGCTGCGCCTATAAGTGCAACCATCGAGAGTATCAGAATTTCTATATAACGCATTCCTTTGCGCTGCAAATAAAGAATGACTAACGTATCGTAAATAGCAAACACAACGCCCCAAACCAGCGGCAGGCCAAACAGTAAGTTAAGGCCAATAGCCAGGCCAATTACCTCAGCTAAATCGCAGGCTGCAATAGCAATTTCAGCCAGCACCCACAGCGAAAAGTTTATTACCGGTGGGTACGTTTCGCGCGAGGCCTGCGCAAGGTCGCGCCCTCTTACCACACCCAAACGGGCACTCAGCGTTTGCAACAAAATAGCAATCAGGTTGCTCATCAGCAATACCCAAATCAGCGAATATCCATATTTACTCCCACCTGCAATATCCGTAGCCCAGTTACCGGGATCCATATAACCTACTGCCACTAAAAAGGCCGGTCCTGCAAAAAGGAAATAACGCCTCCAGCCGGTTTTAGCCTGGGTAGCATCTATGCTATGGTGTACTTCTTCAAGCGATTGCCGGGTTCTTAATGCATTCATAATTCGGACAGAATATCGATTATTTTGCAAATCTAAAAACAAAACTTAGGCTAACCTAATTTTATTTTTAGTCTGGTAACCTTTAAATTCCTGTCTTTAGTCAGGTTTGCCAAATAAAACCTCTATTTTAGCTTCTGTATGCCACTATCAACCACAGAGGAAAACTACCTCAAAGCCATTTTTTCAATCAATGCCACAAACGACAACCGGGCAACCAACCAGTTGATTGCAGAAAAGCTGGGCGTTAACCCGGCCTCTGTTACCGATATGCTCCGTAAACTGGATGAAAAACGACTGATAGATTACAACCGCGCTGATGGTGCAAAGCTTACCAAAGAAGGTTTTAAACAGGCCGTTAAGACCGTTCGCAAGCACAGGCTTTGGGAAACGTTTTTGGTAAATACCATGAATTTTACCTGGGATGAAGTGCATGAGGTGGCTGAGCAGCTTGAACATATTCAATCAGATAAACTAACGGATGAATTAGATAAATTTTTAGGCCACCCCAAATTTGACCCGCACGGCGACCCGATACCCGATGCCAGCGGTAAACTGGCGGTAATTAAATCAAAACCTCTGCCCGAAGCTGAAGTAGCCCGGAAATTAAAAGTGGTAAGCGTAACCGATAACTCACCAGCCTTTTTGAAATATTTAGATAAACAGGGCATAGGCTTAAACGACAGCCTGGTTATAAAAGAGGTAGTTGATTTTGATAAATCGCTTTTGGTAGAACTGAAAGGAAAGAAAGAAGTTTTTTTAAGCAAAGAGGCAGCAGGAAAAATTCTGGTCGACTAAACCCAATGCCATGCTCCGCAACTTTCTGCTTTTAATATTAGTTGCCGCAAGCCTTACCCTAATCACAAATTTTACTATGATACCTGAGAAGACTTACCACATGCTATGCCTGGGCGATTCGTACACCATTGGTGAATCGGTTACAGAGCAGGAAAGATTTCCGATGCAGACTGTTGAGTTATTGAAAAAAGATGGAATTAATTTTGACAAGCCCACCATTATAGCCAAAACAGGTTGGACGACCGATGAATTAGCCGCAGCCATAAAAGGAGTAAACTATAAAGCCCATTCCGATAATGAATTTGTGACGCTGCTAATTGGCGTAAACAACCAATACCGCGATAGGGACGCCGAACAATACCGCAAAGAGTTTATTGAGTTACTGCATACCGCCCTCCAATACGCCAGCAACAAAAGCAACCACGTATTTGTAATCTCCATACCCGATTGGGGCGCCACCCCCTTTGCCGTCAACGACCGCCGCAGCCGCGAAGAAATTGGCAAAGCCATAGACCTTTATAATTCCATCAACAAAGAAGAAGCTTTAAATGCGCACCTTAATTATATTGATATTACCCCCATTTCAAGGCAGCTAAAAGAGCACCCTGATTTTGTGGCAGGTGATGGTCTGCATCCATCTGGTAAAATGTATGGGGAGTGGGCGAAGTTGCTGGCGAGGAAAATTGAAGAGGCGGTTGAGAGGTAAACTGAAAGGTGCTTTACTTCATTCTCATTTTAATTATATCCGTTGCATTAACCCTCCAATGTCCATCTTTAAAATTAATTTCTATTGGAAAAGGCCAGTCAGATGTGACGACTTGAATACTTTTTCCATCTGCCGACTCGAAAACTCTTTTTACTGGCTGATTATCTGTCAAACCTTCAAGCAAAATCGTGACATCAGAAGGATATGAATCTTTCCATAAAATTGGTGCCTCTGGGTGTTCTTCGATCAATGACTTAATGACTTCCTCATGGCCCTGCAATAATGCTTTGTTGAATTTTCTGAAGCTCCTTTCAGCTTCCCCTTCAGGAATACATTGTGAGTTTGATTTAGCATAAACCATCAAGTCCGCCTCCGACATCCTTCCCTGTAATTCAACAAATTCCAATATTGTTTTCCCGATTAGTTTAATTGCTTCATCCTCGCCTTGAACGCTTGCTTTAATAACGTATCCCCAAATATAATTTGTTGGAAATGAGTATTTCAAACATACATAACGGCTAAAGCTATTCCACCTATCACCGCTTATGGGGGAATCATTTCTACCATTAGCGTACCCTGTAATATATGCGAATACTTCATTGTATGACCCTCCTAAAGTCCACATTTTTGGCTTTGTGCAGAGATGATTTATAAGTTCAGTAAATTCGAGATCCTGTTTCATTGTTTTATCAAATGAATTTAATAAATGAACTCCTAAGCTCTAAAAAGACCAATGGCGTTCTTTTCTGGTATGGCCTAACCTAACGCCGAGTCCCTAACCTTCGGAAAGGAGACTCGGCTGAGAAGTCTGGTTTTAATGCCGCATTTTTAAGGCGTCTTCGCAAGGTCAACCATCCTCTCCAAAACCTCACTCATATAATCCCCGTTCTCCGGGCCAAACCATCCCATAATGCGGGTTTCGTAGGCATTCATATCGTACCATTTTGTATCGGTAACATAACCCATGTAGCCACCGTTAAAACTGGTAACCAGCAAATGCAGGTTTTTACTTTTTGCCAGCGAATCAATAGGCCCAACCAACTCACCCGAAAAATCACAAGGTGTTCCTTCAAAAACTATATTGCCCAACTGCAGCTTGTTAATGTAAACCTGCTCATCGCCAAATAACTTCTTAAACAGCCATGGCCTTACTATAAGATAAGCGTTCACCCGCCACTCCGGTTGCCGCATATAAAACGGCAGATGTATCATGCGCATTTTTGTTATATAATCCACCGGTATAGAATCAAAGTTTGCTTCAACAACCGCACCCACATGGCTGGCCATATATTTTACTTCATCTTCCTGAACCTTACTGGCTTCATAAGGCCCATGGCTGCCCACTGCACCGGCACTGAAACTGGCAAAATCCATTTTACCAGAACTGTTTAATTGCGTCATCATCAGCCCCGCCCAATCTCCTGAAAGCTCCATCAGGTGCGCATGAAAAACCGTGCAGTGCGCAGCAAAAGTTATGACAGCAGCCTTCGCTCCGCCATCCTGTTCTATCTTCACAATCCTGAGCATCGAATCAACTTTTCCTTTTTCACCCACCAACCGGTTAAACACCAGTTTCTACGTGGCAAACTCACCATAACCAATTTTAGCCGGTTGGCAATTTTTCTCCGCTTGTAAAATGGCTTTCGAAATACAATCGGCTATATGCACCGGAACCCGCGCATCATATTTACCTGCAAATATTTCACCCACGTAAGAATTATGCCATGCACCAATGCTGGTATGCGTATGTGTGGCTGTAAAGAAAATATTGCGGGTATCGTAACCCTGCTTTACCAATAACGAATCAAAAATATTGGTAACCGTTGGCGGAATAATCAGCAGGTCGGCCGATACATAGGCAATTTTCTGATTACCCTGCTTAAACACAAAAGCGCGCATATAAATTGAATCATGCACACCATCAAAATGCTTACCTCCGCGCTTGGCATCAATAGCAATAGGGGTTGTAAATGGAGGTAACAGGTTCACCCTGCTCCAGCCAACCTGCACTGTATCTGTAAACGCATTATTTTCTAACGGTATAGCCGCAATCGCCTTTACCTCTTCTTTATAAAACTTACATTGCTTATATGGCCGTGTATCTAAGCGTTTAAAACATACGGCCGCTAATGCCAATACCAGCACAAAAAGCACCACCAGAACCCTGGTAAAAACCTTAACAATTTGTTTCATGCTGTAAATTTCTATTTTTAAACCAAATAAAACTCAATGGCAGGAATATTCGACCGATTTAAACATTTCCCCAAAGCCGCTCCTTATATAGTAGTTACCGAGACGGCAGAGCGTTTTAGCTATTATGGCATGCGCGCCATTTTGCCAACTTTCCTTATCATTCAGTTTTTTAATCCTACACATAATCCTGCCTTGCAATTAGGCGCTGAAGCCCATTCCAATTCGGTATGTCACCTTTTTAATGCCCTGGTTTATTTGCTTTCGATAGTAGGCGGCTTGCTGGCCGATTACCTGTTAGGCAGGTATTGGACTATTCTTTGCCTGGCTGTTGTTTATTGTTTGGGGCACTTATTCCTGGCTCTGTTCGACACAAATTACACTTTATTCCTTACAGGTTTAATGCTGATATGCATTGGCGCAGGTGGTGTTAAACCCAACGTATCAGTAATGGTGGGCGACCAGTTCGAAAACCAAAGCGATGCCAACATTGCCAAGTTATACGACATATTTTATTTCGGTATTAACCTGGGTGCGTTTTTTAGCATGCTTATTACTCCTATTCTGGTGCATAGCCGTTATGGAGCGCCGCTGGCTTTCGGGGTGCCTGGTATATTAATGTTTATTGCGCTGGTCATCTTTATTATGGGTACTAAAAAATACAAAATAAAAATGCCTAAGGATACTCGCAGAGAAGATTCAACACCTTTCTGGGAGCAGCTAAAATCTGTTTGGAAAGTATTGGTAGTTTTTGCTTTCATCCCTGTTTACTGGGCACTGTACGATCAGAATGGTTCCGAATGGGTAATACAAGCCGGCTCAATGGACCTCAATTTTTTAGGAATAACCTGGCTGCAGGAACAAATACAGGTGGTTAATGCCGTGCTTATCCTGGTTATGATTCCGCTTTTTTCTTTTGGTATTTATCCCTTGCTTGAAAGTGTTGGTATTAAGGTGACTGCTTTACGCAAAATAGGTTGGGGCCTTACCACCCTGGTAATTACTTTTTGCCTGGTATCATGGATACAAATGCAAATTGACGCGCACATTAAACTCAATATTGCATGGCAGATACTGGCCTACATTTTATTGACAGTTTCTGAAATCCTCGTTTCTATAACCGGCCTTGAATATGCTTTCTCGCAGGCACCTAAGTCTATGAAAAGCACCATCATGGCCATATTCTTCCTCACAGTTTTTGTAGGAAACATTTTTGTTTCGTACGTAAATAACAGTATTGAAGGCCACGGCTTCTTCAGCCAGTTTACCGGGGCCAGCTATTTCTGGTTATTTACAGGCATTATGGCTGCAAATACTGTGTTATACTACGCCGCTATCTACGGTCTTAAAATCAGGGATACCGAAACACACGGATAAAAACGGCATGCATTTCCCCTCTCTATCGCTTGCGATGGAGGGTGGTCGCACGAAGTGCCGACCGGGAGAGGCCTGCATTTCGATTCCCATTTCAAACCTTCGCCCTTTCCATTATCTTCGCCCTTCCAAAAAGGAATTGAACAATGATACAACTCAATAACGGGCGATACGAAATTGGTGGCATACCGGTTTCTGAATTATGCGCTAAGTATGAGGCCCCTCTTTACGTTTACGACACTGCCATTATGGAAAGGCAGTACAACCAGCTGAAAACTGCTTTCAGCGGTGCCGATACTAAAATAAAATTCGCCTGCAAGGCCCTGAACAATATCAATGTGCTGAAGTTCTTTAAAAACCTCGGCGCAGGGCTCGATACCGTTTCTATACAGGAAGTATGGATAGGCATAAAGGCAGGTTTCGATCCTAAGAACATCATCTATACGCCCAACTGCGTTTCGATGGAAGAAATTGACCTGGCGGTTAAAGAGGGTGTGCAGATTAATATTGATAACATCTCTATCCTCGAACAGTTTGGCCATAAATATGGTTCAACGGTGCCGGTATCGGTGCGTATCAATCCGCATATTATGGCCGGGGGCAATATCAACATTTCTACCGGGCATATCGATTCAAAATTCGGCATTTCTATTTACCAGATGCGCCATGTTGAGCGGGTTGTAAAAAGCGCCAAAATAAGGGTGAATGGCATACACATGCACACCGGTTCCGACATATTGGATGTAGATGTATTCCTTCGTGCCACAGAGATATTATTTGAAGCCACCCAAAACTTCCCCGACCTCGAATTTATCGACCTCGGCAGCGGCTTCAAAGTTCCATACAAACCAGACGACTATTATACTGATGTAAACGACATTGGCCCCAAGCTGACAGAAAAATTTAAAGAGTTCTGCACCGCATATGGCAAGCCGCTTCAACTGTGGTTCGAGCCAGGTAAGTTTCTGGTAAGCCAATCGGGCACGTTTTTGGTTAAGGTAAACGTTATCAAGCAAACCACGGCCAGCGTATTTGTAGGGGTTGATTCGGGCCTTAATCACCTGATACGGCCCATGTTCTACAACTCCTATCACCACATCACCAACGTATCAAACCCCGAAGGCGTAGCGCGCATTTATACCATTGTAGGCTATATCTGCGAAACCGATACCTTTGCATGGGATAGAAAACTGAGCGAAGTGCACGAAGGCGATATACTGGCATTTCAAAATGCAGGTGCGTATGGTTTTACCATGTCCTCAAACTATAACTCGCGCTACCGCCCGGCAGAGGTGATGATTTATAAAGGAAAAGATTATTTAATAAGAAAAAGAGAGACCATGGAAGACATTTTGCACAACCAGGTCGAAATTCCGGAACTTCAATAAATGATTTGTTATGAAATGTAAAGCAATTGTTACTGTTTTATTCGCGCTGCTTATAACAGGCTTCTGCAATGCCAAAGGCAACAAAACCCTGCTGGTAGCCGACCGCAAAATACCCTGCGCCGGCAACTTTGAATGTATCCAGATAAAGGAAAAAGAAAAAGCCCGGTGGCGTGTTTATTCCGATACCATAGAGGGCTTTAATTACGAGGAAGGTTACCAATACAAAATTTCGGTGCAGCCCCTGCAAACACTTAATACCTTATCGGGCTTATACGAAGAAAAATACAAGCTGCTGAAAGTTATTTCAAAAAAGAAAACCGATTATAACTCTGCCAATAAACTGGGCGATAAAAAATGGGTGCTCCACATTATGGACGATACCAAAAATAAGTTCACATTGAAAGATACCAGCGTTGTACTGCAGTTCAGCTTAAAAGATGGCAGGTTAAAAGGCAAAGGCCCGTGCAATAGCTTTACAGGCTTCTTTACACGCCAGGCTGAAAAACTAACTATTACAAACATCACCTCCACCAAAATGCTTTGCCAAAGCGAGCAACTTGAAAAGTTGCTTTTCACCTTTTACAACAACATTACCACCTACCAGATTTCCGGCAACATCCTCACCCTCTACAAACCCGATGGCGAAAACCTGGTTTTTGAAGGAAGATAGCCGCCTAACCTCTCTGCCTGTCGGCATCCTAAACAACAACATTGCTATATCAGGGATTCCAATAGGCGATAGAAAATTTATTGGCCAATCTATCCATATGGTTCTCCCATCTCTATCAGGTTACTTTGCGAAGCTTAGTTTCCTGATGGAGAAGGGAGATGCCGACAGGCAGAGGGATGAGGCCGGCTGCGTTGTATTTGCCTTTAGTTTCCCCTTCGGGGACGNNTTACTATATTCACCCCTCAAATTAATAACTAAAACACCCCATTATGGCACTTAGCGCAGCTAATAAAGAAATAGTTGAAAAAGCAATTAAAGCAATTCACGAACGTGTTTTTTATGCGCAATACCCCGAGCACCCCAAAGCCTACGGCGAAGACGCACCGGGCCTGGGCTTAACTGCTTTCAACAACCAACTAGGTAAACCATTCAAAGGGTTGCTGCAGCAAAATCCGGTAGCGTGGGAAGGCGAAGAAGTTTCTCCCTACACCATGAAACCCCTTGGCATCACCTACCCGGTATTTGAAGTAGATACTTTAATAGTTCGCGCCGGACGTGCATTTGATGCATGGAGAAAAGTAAGCATTGACGACCGCGCCGAAATATTGGTTGAAGCACTGGAAAAAATAAAATACCGTTTCTTCGAAATTGCACACGCAACCCAACACAGCACCGGCCAGAGTTTTATTATGAGTTTCCAGGCTTCCGGCCCCCATGCCAGCGACCGCGCTTTGGAATCACTGGCTGCAGGTTACGAAGAACTAAACCGCTTCCCATCAAAGGTAGAATGGGAAAAACCTATGGGAAAAACATCGGTAAAACTGAGCAAGGAATTTAAAGCCATCCCTAAAGGCGTGGCCCTTGTAATTGGTTGCTCTACCTTCCCTATCTGGAACTCAGTGCCGGGTATTTTTGCATCGCTTATTACCGGTAACTCGGTTATTGTTAAGCCGCACCCAAAATCAGTTTACCCAATTGCTATTGTGGTTGAAGAAATTCAAAAAGTATTGCAGGCAAAAGGGTTGGATGTAAATATTTGCCAGCTGGCCGCCGACTCATCTAACAACCTCATCACCAAAAAACTGGCCGAAAATCCGATAGTTAAAATCATCGACTACACCGGTGGCTCTGCCTTCGGCGATTATGTTGAGCATATACCCGGCAAAACAACCTTTACCGAAAAAGCCGGTGTTAACTCCGTTATTTTGGACTCTGTAGCCGACCTTAAAGCGGTTGTGCAGAACCTGTCGTTTGCAGCCTCATTATACTCAGGCCAGATGTGTACTGCACCGCAAAACTTTTTTATACCAGCCGGTGGCGTTAAACAAGGCGATACCGTTATCCCTTACGAAGAAGTAAAGAAAGCTTTTGTTGATGCCGTAGCCGGTATTGCCAACCACCCGCAAATGGGCCCCGGCACACTGGGCGCTATACAAAGCGACCTTACATTAAAACGTGTAGCCTCTGTTAAAGACCTGGATGCAAACGTGCTGTTAGCACCTAACAAAGTGGCCAACACCGAATTCCCCAATGCGCGCACCTCATCACCGGTAATACTGGAAGTAGATGCCAAAGACACCGGTGTTTACGAAAACGAATTATTCGGCCCCATCATCCTCATCATTAAAACAAAAGATACCGAGCAATCCGTACACCTGGCCAAAGAAATGGTAGCCAAACACGGCGCCATAACCTGCGCAGCCTATACCACCAACGAAGAAACCGCCGACTACATCGTCCACGAAATGGAAAGCGTATTCGCCCCGGTATCACTTAACCTAACCGGTAACATCTGGGTAAACCAACACGCCGGCTTCAGCGATTTCCACGTAACCGGCGGCAACCCCGCAGGCAACGCCAGCTTCACCAACCCCGAATACGTTAGCAAACGTTTTGTTTGGGTTGGCCATAGAAGGAGTAATTAATTACAATATGATTTTTTAGAAAAGGAGGGCTGAAAGGTCCTCCTTTTTTTATGTCCGCCCCACAAAAACCGCGTCATTGCGAGGAGGCTTTGCGACGAAGCAATCCCATAGCTACTTGACCGTTGTTCGAAGTGTGTCGAANNGCGGAACACTTGGAACAACAGGGAATTGTTTATCCGCGCGGGAAAAAGAAAAAGCGTGAACCCAAATGTGCTACCTGAACTAAGAGAATATTTTGATACTAAGTATTAGATTCGGATAGCATGCTCTATTGCTCCTTCCACTTCTTCTAACCAGCAAATTTTAAGTAATAACAGTACCAAAATAATGTGGTAATAAAGCCTAACCATTAGGTAGTGGTAATGTATCTATCGGATTCAAAAACTTTATGAATTCAGGATAGACCATGTGTATTTGTCCAGTCATTTCCTCCTCAACTATTGCCCTACTAACCTGTATCTGTTTATCGTCCCCATTAGCTACCGAATCAAATCCCCACTCATGGAAAAACCCTTTCCTAATTTTGCCCATATCTTTTAGCTCTGAATTTACAGCTTTATCCATCAGGGTAGGAATTTCTTCGAGGTGGTACTCTACTTTGCGCATAAAATCAATTTTGAGGGAAAATACAAAACTTAATTATTTCAAAGCAAACAAAGTTTATAATTTTGATTTCAGTTACCAGTTAATGCCTAAAATTTATGGAAAAGAAGAACCAAAGCCAAAAAATAGAAAGGGTGCTTCATCATTTTAGAGTATTTAATAATCTACATAAAAAAACCTTACTTGAAAAAGAAATAAGGCAGATTATGGATGAGTTGCACCCCAATAATTGCAGTTATCAGCAAGATAAAAGTGTCGAAGTAAATAGTGAACTCAGTTATTTGGGAAATAAACTTTACAAGGCAATGTTTGATAAACTTGATGAACGTCCTCCTTATTTATTTAGCGAATTAGACATTAAAAAACTCATTAACCTTTTTACCGCTTAAAATTAGCTTCCATGAGAAAACCCGGTTTTTTAATCCTTGTTATTACCTACTCTATAAATTGCTACTGCCAAACGAATGGAGATTATTTTAAAAAAGGAATGACGGAAGCTAAACTAAAAGACTACCGTGGTGCCATACTGGATTTTAGCAAGGCTATTGAACTTAATCCTACAGATGCAATGGCTTATGTCGACAGGGGAGCTTCGAAAGGCTATCTTCACGACTATGAGGGCGCTATAGCTGATTATAGCAAAGCTATTGAACTTAATCCAAAATTTGCTGGCGCCTATTTCAACAGAGGTCTTAATAAAGCTAAATTACAGAACTATCAGGGGGCTATATCTGATTATGGTAAAGCAATTGAGTTTAATGCCAAAGATGAAACGATTTACTATAACAGAGGGCTTAGTAAAGAAAAATTAAAAGACTATACCGAAGCCATATTGGACTTTAGCGAGGCTATTGAACTTAATCCTAAGTATGCAGAGGCTTACACGGATAGAGGAGCTGCAAAAATTGTATTAGGTCAAAAAGATAACGGATGTATAGATTTAAAAAAAGCCTTAGAGTTGGGTGATTCCAGTGCTTCTGATATGATTAAAATGGCATGCGAGTGAATTGTGGATACTAAATTACCATAGCTATAATAACTAATTATATTATTTTATATATTTTTGGTTGCCAGAATTTTAACAAAAAAGCCTATACTGTAATTAAAGGGATAGGCGCGAAATTTTTTACCGCGAAAACTTACTTAAAAGAGATAATACCCCGCTGGCTGCTAAAGGGACGCAGTAGTTCAGAGGCCACCTGACAGTTCTGCTTGTGTTACATTATCTAATTTCCAATAACGGTAGCAGTAAGCCGGATGTTGTTTCCGTTGTACGAACCCGAATAACAGGTTTTTACATACAAGGCAATCGTCTTGGTTCCGGCAGAATTACAGGTCAAAACAAAATTGCCTGCAAAGGAAGAGGTTGTTCCCCACGGCGAACTCTGACCATCACCTTGGGTGCCGCTCTGAATGGCTTCGCCAATAATTCCATCGGTGTTATTCTCTACATAAAAATAAACGCAGGCATCATCATTGGTCGTTTCGTTGGAATAGCCACTGGTGGCCACCACAATTTTATCACTGGCCAAAGTTGTTGTTACTGTAACGAAAAGAACCTGCGTGTACGAACTTGATTCAGAGTAAGGTCCTCCATCAAAATTTGTTTGAAAATCTTTAATCTGGAAAGCACCCGCAGCACCTGTAGGCCCTGTAACACCATCAGCACCACTGGGCCCTGGTGAACCCGGAAGGCCAACTCCACCGGTTGGGCCAACTGCCCCTGTTGCACCGTCAATGCCATCTGTTCCGCTGGGTCCGGTTGCACCTGGCAAGCCATTTAAACCTGTTGGCCCTGCGGCGCCGGCTATTCCTGTGGCGCCATTTGGGCCTGTAGGGCCTGCCGTCCCTGTAATACCCTGCAGGCCATTTATCCCTGTAGCGCCAGTTGGGCCGGCAATACCGGTTTGGCCTGTTGGCCCTGCAGCCCCTGCTAAACCAGGGGTTCCATTGATACCAGTAGACCCGGTAACTCCGGTAGCACCGTTACTTCCTGTTGGCCCTGATAATCCGCCACCTCCTCCGCCTGTTGGCCCGGTAATACCGGCAGCACCAGTAGGCCCGGTTAAACCTGCGCCTGTTGGGCCGGTAATGCCGTTAGCCCCGCTTGGGCCGGTGGCCCCGGTTTTTCCCGCGCTGCCTGTTGTTCCAGGCACACCTGCGATACCAGTTGCTCCCACACTACCGGCAGGCCCAACTGAACCTGTTCCCGTAGGCCCTACCGGGCCTGAAGCGCTGTTTGCCGCATATAAAGCATAAGGAACACTGATTAATTGCGAAGTGCCCATTGACGTAAATGTTCCGGTGTTATTGATATCTGTCTCCACTTCCAGGTATTTTGGATTGCTTCCCCAACTTACAATGGCAAGACTGCCCGATTGGCCAATTTCAACATTCACCAGACCAAACATATTGGTGGTTGTGCTTTGCGTTTCGGTATAAACGATAGGGCCGGTGGCAATGCTGTCGTGAATAATAAATTTCAAACTTACCGGCGTAGTTACCACCGGGGTGCCTGCGGAGTTTCGAACCACCGCCTGGTAATTCAACTTTTGTGGAGCTTGGCCGAATAACGTAATGCCAGCGAGGAGTACCACTACCAGGGTGTAAATTTTTTGTTTCACGTGTTTAAGTTTTAAGTTTTGTTTCGGGCTAATAATGTTTTGCAGAACCCGTTAATACCATGTGTATGTAAACTTAATAAAATCTAAAATGAAACGGGCATTAAAAGGTTAAAGCGGCAGGGCAATCGGGTCTAAATNNTTTAACCATTTAAATGAGGCCAAAATTTTCCAGACCCGATTGCCCTGTTAAAGCGGGTTATTGGTTTTTATTGCTTAAAATTAACCCACAATCAAAAACCACATGCTGGCATACATAGAAGACGTTATATCAAAATTCGGGGGGCGCTACTTTGGCAGCGAGCAGGAAAAGGCTGCGCAATTGTATACTGCCGAAATTTTGCGCAAATACTGCGATAAAGTAGATGTGGAGGAATTTCAATCGGCGCTTGAAGCACACTTTCAATCGCTGAAGGGGTTTTGCCTGGTATATTTATTGGTTATTGTATTACTAAGGATTGATGTCAGGATAGCCGGAGTAATAGGTATACTCAATACTATTTTTTACCTGGGGCATTTTCTGACTTACAGGCACTGGCTTGATTTTTTGTGGCCTAAAAAGCCATCGTGGAATGTAATAGGGGATATAGAGCCGGTTGACACGGTTAAATCTACACTAATCATAGCCGGGCATATTGACAGCGTAAAGGAATTTAAATGGTGGTATCGGTTTAAACAGAAAGGTGCGGTGCTTACAGTTATTGCCGGTTTCCTGATTCCGCTGCTTGGTATATATGCTTTGCTTAGCATATTTATTACTGCAGGCTGGTTTACATATATCTGGTGGTTGTTTGCGTTGATGACACCGGTTTTAATTGTTTTCTACGATATGCATGGTGATGAAGTAGTGCACGGCGCCAGCGATAATTTAACCGGTGTTGCACTGGCAGTTGAAATGGCCAAAGTGTTTTCGGCCGAAAAGCTGAAACATACCCGTTTACGGCTTATCAGCTTTGGTGCGGAGGAGGCCTGCCTGCGGGGTTCGTGGGCTTATGCCCGCGACCACAAGAAGCAATTAACAGAAGAGAAGGCCTTTCTGTTCAATATTGATACTATTAAGGACCTGGAGCATTTAACCATTGGTACAGCCGAGGCCAATACACTGGTTTTTTATGAAAAGAAATATGTTGAGTTAGTGGAGGACGCCTTTAAGGCAACCGGTACCGGATATAAAAAATTACCGCTGATGGTGGGTGCTTCTGATGCATCAGCTTTTTGCATACAGGGCATACCGGCTATTTGTGTAATTGGTATGGAATCGGAAAAATTAGACCCCAGCTATCATACCCGCCTTGATGTAATTGAATATGTAAAGCCCGAGGCGCTTGAAGCCATGAAAAAGGTAACCATACAATTTGTAAAAACCTGGGACGCGAAGGAGGGCTAGTTTTTATTTAAAATTACCAATGCAGCGATAACGCCGGGCACCCAGCCTGCAAGTGTTAACAGAAATACTATTAAAACGCTGCCGCAACCTTTGTCAATTACTGAAAGGGGAGGGAACAAAATTGCAAGTATTACGCGGAACAGACTCATGGAAATTTACTTTGGCGCTGAAAGATAAAGAGGAATTTGCAATTGCCGGGGACGGAAATATCTAATGGGGGCATATCAAATTGTGGGTCTCATGCAAGTGGTTGGCGGGGACGCCAAACCACGAGGGCACCGGTTCGGCGTCCCCGCCAACCGGTTTCTGCCATGTGGCGACAATTTGATATGAACCCAATCTATTCAATTTTGGTAACCGGAACGTCTGCACCCGAAGTGGCCCGTTCTTTATTTGGCACAGCGCTCATCTCAAATTCAAGTATTCCGCCTTTTACAACATCTTCATAAGTAATATAGCTTTTGGTATAGTTTGCGCCATTTAATTTGGCTGAATTGACATATACATTTGTCTTATTGTTGTTAACCGCTTTAATTGTAAACGATTTACCATTTTCGAAATGGATAGTTGCCTTATCAACCAGAGGTGAACCCAGGGCGTAATGATCAGCCCCCGGGCAAACCGGATAAATACCTATTGCACTCAATACATACCACGCGCTCATTTGCCCGCAATCTTCATTGCCCGACAGGCCATCAGGTTCGGCCCTGTAAAATTCTGTCAATATACGTCTTACATACATCTGGGTTTTCCAGGGCTCACCCACATAATTAAACTCGTAAGCAATCTGGTGGCTGGGTTCGTTGCCATGGGCATATTGGCCAATTAAACCGGTTATGTCATGTTTGGGCATTATGCCCTTTAATTTTGACGTGGTAGTGAATAAAGAATCAAGCAGGGCCGCCATTTTTTCCCTTCCGCCCATCCTTTTCATTTGCCCTGAAATATCCTGCGGAACGTAAAAAGTGTACTGCCATGCGTTAGCCTCTGTGTAATGGATGGTTACGGCATACGGGTCGAAAATACGAATGAAATGTTTTTGCCTTGGCCGCATAAAACCGGTAACAGTATCCAGTAAATGCTGATAGTTCTGAGCCCGGCGAATGAAAAAGTTATAGTCATCCGTTTTGCCAAGTTTTTTTGCCATTTGCGCGATGCACCAGTCATCATACGAAAACTCCAGCGTTTTTGAAACGCTTTCAATAGCCTTGTAGCAGCGGATATAACCAAGTTTCTGATAGTCGTTCCAGCCTATTGCAAACCGGTAAAAAGACCCCATGGTAACCAATGGGCCGATTTTGAAATACCGGTTTAACCCTTTTCGGTCAATAGTAGCAAAATGTTTCATGGCAGCCAGGGCTTCTTCGGCATCAAAGCCGGTAATGCCCTTTTGGTAAGCCTCATTAATTACTGAAACGGCGTGGTATCCTATCATGCCCCAGGTTTCGCAACCGCTAAGGTCCCAAACGGGTAGCAGGCCGCGCTGTTCATTTATAGCTAAAAACGAATTTACAAAATCAGCAGTACGGGCACGGTCAATTAAGGTAAGCATGGGATGCAGCGCCCGGTAAGTATCCCAAAGAGAACAGGCAGTGTAGAAATGAAAATTTTTAGCTTCGTGTATCTGCAGATCGCGGCCCCGGTATTTACCATCTACGTCCTGACCGAGGATAGGGGGTATCATAGCATGATACAGCGAGGAATAGAAGGTGCGCATTACCGCTGTGTCATTGCTTTCTACTTCAATTTTAGAAAGTTCTTTGTTCCAGGTATTTTTGGCATCGTTGCGCACCTTTTCGAAATTCCAACCCTGCTGTTCGGCCTCCAGGTTTTTACGGGCGCCATCAATACTTACCGGCGATATACCCACCTTTACATATAGGGGTTCGCCGTCTTCAACATCAAAACTTACATAGGATTTAAGATGGTGCCCCTGCGCATGTTTCATATTATTATGCAACACACAATTCTTTAAAATACCGGAGTTCTTAAATGGTTTTGAAAACTGAATAACAAAAAAAACATATTGGCTATCGGCCCATATACTGCTTAATCTCATACCGGTAATTTCATTATTACCGTTGATATTTATTTCACCATGCTTCAGCCGGTCCCGGTGGTTGAGGTCGAGAATAATGTTGGCGTTGCTTCCTTTCGGAAACACATATTTATGTAAACCCGTGCGCAGGGTTGCAGTAAATTCAGCCATAATATTATACTTATCCAGCTTTACACCGTAATACCCCGGCGATGCTTTTTCGTTGGCATGTGAGAACGGCGATGCATATTTATTATGATTGAATTGAGGTTTACCGCAGGTGGGCATCAGCATTACATCGCCATCGTCTGAGCAACCTGTTCCGCTCAGGTGCGTGTGCGAAAAACCGTATATAATCCTATCGGAATAATGGTAACCCGAACAACCGTCCCAGCCGCTAAGCCGTGTATCAGGGCTAAGCTGTACCATGCCAAAAGGCAATACTGCGCCCGGAAAGGTATGCCCGTGGCCACCGGTGCCCACCATAGGGTCGGCATATTGGGTATAATCCTTTGCCTGGGCGCGGCAAAAGAATGTAATAAACAAAAGGAACAGGCCGGATAACAATTTTTTCATAGCAGGGATTCAGAGCTGCGCAAATAAAGTGTAACAGCAATTTATGTAAAATCCGTTTACCCGTGGCAGGGATTATTAGAGCTCTTTCATAATTCGCTTTTTTTGAATCCTCACCCCAG
>PMXD01000347.1 GCA_003165895.1 Bacteroidota bacterium
AATAGTTTTTAGAGGTGCCCATATAAGGCAGTTAATGTGCCAATTACTTTTGACGAGTATTCGGCAGCGCTAAATTACCCGAATTTTACTGTATGGCAAATAATGATGTACCCCAACCCGTGGCCGAGTAATCATATTTTAAATACTTTATGCATTAAACTGGAGGAGTATTTATGGGGTGTTAGCCCTTTGGGGGTAAGGGTACATAGTATATTGGCCTTTGTGCTTATGTATTGGGGAGTATACCTGATGGCAATTCATTTTTTTTCAAAAAAGCGGGTGCTGTTTTGCCTTCCGTTTTTCATTCTTTTTTGTAATCCGTTTTTGCTTGATTTTTTCGGATTGGCCCGGGGTTATGGCCTGTCCAACGCGCTAATGTTGTTTTCTGTTTATTGTTTACTCCGCTTTTCAACGTCGTATAAACCGCGCTGGTACTATTTGACCATTTTATTTTCTATGTTGGCGTCTTATGCCAATTTTACGTTGCTTATATATTGGGTGGCGGTACATTTGGTACTGGTAAGCCTGCAAATAATTTACACCCATAAAACAGGTGAGGAGGTCAGAAAAAAAATTCCGCAGGTCTTGATTACTGCCGCAATAGCCGCCGCTTTTTTGGCCCTTTGTTTTAATCCGCTGTACAAAATGCAAAGTACAAACCAGTTTATTTATTGGTCGAAGGTTGGTTTTTTTAAGGACACAGTGGTTGACCAGGCTACACAGTTTTTATACGGACCGGAGGAGCCTTGGGCCATATTTTCAGCGGTGCACCTGGGTATATATGCGGTTACTATTTTTATTATAGGTTGCCTTTGGTCGGTTTACAGGCTGGGAATAAATATCAGGAGTGCTGTTTCGGAACCATTGGTGGTACTTTCGCTGCTGCTTTTGGCAACATGGCTTGTTAACGTTGGCCAAACTGTTTTATTGGGTTCGCCCTTTCTTACCACCCGTACGGCACTAAGTTATTACGTACTGTTTGCCCTGGTGTTTGTTTTTTTGTTACGGGATATAAGCCTGCGGATAGATTTATTTGCAAAAACGGTGGTGCCATTAATTATGGTCCTTTTCACAGTTCATTTATTCAGTACAGCGAATTTAAAATCGGTGCGTGAGTGGTGGTTTGATGCGCATACTTATGAAGTGCAAAATTACTTAAATGACTACCGCCTGCAGCATACGGAATTGAAACTTATATATTTAAACACTACCTGGATCTTTTATCCATCGTTTTGTTTTTACTGTGATACGAAGAAAACGCGCTGGCTTTATGTAATTGACCCTCATCACTACGTAGATACTACATCGCAAACTTTATTTTATTACGCTACGGAGGATGATGCCAGATATTTAAAAAATTATAAGCCTGTTTTGTATTTTAAGGATGCAGGAAATGTATTGTTGATGAAGAAATGATGCAGTGCTTAATTCACTGACGATGTATGAGCTCATGCAGGTTGTTTATTGGTTAGGCAAGATAAATGAGAGCGAGGTTACAGGACAGCTCATAATTACCGGATTCCGGCAGTTTCATTACAAAAATTAAAGTATTATATTTAAACATGCAAAGATTATTTTTTGTTGTTGTGTCTGCATTTTTTCTGTTGTTAACCTTGCCCGGTTGCGTAAAATGGTATTGTTGTGGAGTTCCTTACTATGATTACGTGTGTGTTAAAGGAACAGATACGGTTAATCTGTTCATAAAGACCCCCGCCTCTGAAATCCAAACCGCGGTAACTGATTCGTTAAATTTGTACCGGGGTATGGGTTATATGTGTGATACGAATGTTTTTGGAGAGCCCTGGCAGGTTACCGAAACCTGTACATCAGGCGGGGAAAATCTGAGACGCGCTTTAGCTGGTGGGCAGGCTTGTGATGTAGAAACCTACTCCGGATGTGCTAATGGCGGGTCTATAGATATGTGTGGCCAGTGAATATGTGTATGATTTATATTTATATTTCGCAATGCCATTTTTGATGTAGTGCAGTCTAGCCTATCCATTCCTCCAAGGTCTTTACATCCGCCTGACGTGGAAAAATTTTGGTAGTCAGTACACGGTGCACTTCCTCATCGGCATCGGCGCAGCAATCGGATAGTATGGTTAGGCGGTAGTCTTTATCGGCGGCTTCGCGGGTGGTGGAAAGGACTACGCCACTTGTGGCAATACCGGTGAGTATCAGATGCTGTATGCCAAAAGAGCGGAGTACCACTTCAAGGTCGCTACCGGTAAATGAACTTACACGGCGTTTGGTAACGGTTATCTCGCCTTCGGTAGGTGCCACCGCCGGGTGTACGGTCATGAACTCCTCCATATTCATACCCGCATATTTTGCTCTGCCTGCTCCAAAGCTTTTATTATTCATATTTACTTCAGGTGCTCCCTGCCTGAAGCCTACTACCACGTATATTACGGGTATTTTCTTTTCGCGGGCAGAAGCAATAGCTTTGGCTACTTTGGGTAACAGTGCTTCAGCGGCAGGTAACATAGGTATTATGCCGGCCTGCATGTCCATTACCAGAAGGGCTGTGTTTTGTGTGTTTGGTTCCATTTTAATAATGATTAGTGGTGATGAATAATTGATTTTTTATGCGACAATACCTTCTTCTTCCGGCATCTGCGCTATCTCCTGCTGGTTTAATTTATTTTTTGCAAGGAATTTATAGAACACTGCGGCAATAACAAAAGCCATAATACCCTGGCAAAGCAGGGCATTGGGCGCGCCAATCTGCTGCGACACAGCACCTACAAGCAAACTGCCCAAAGGCAACATGCCAAACATGGCCATAGCTACAAAGCCCATTACGCGGCCCCTCATTTTAGCATCGCACTCCACCTGCGCAATGGTAAGAAAAACGGTGTTCTGGGCCATGCGCCCAAACCCGGCTAAGGTGGCAAATACCATAGCCAGCGGAAAATAACTGAGGTGCGAAAAAAGGCACAGGCCCACACCCAAAATAATGGTGCTGGTTAATAATACCACTTTAAGGTTGGTACCGGGCTTTAACGATGCCAGGAAAATGGTACCGGCTATAGCCCCCAGCCCTATAAAGCTGAATATATAACCAAAGGTAGCGGCATCGCCTTTAAATACCACTTTTGCAAATACGGGCAAAAGCGTATCGAAGGGCAGCACCAGTAAGCTAACGAGTGTAAGCATTAATAGTATTATACTGATTGTGGGTGTGTTTTTTAAGTAGGCAAAACCTTCGGTGAGTTCCTGCATCATTTTATTTTTTATCGCTGGCCGGATGTATGCAGGCAGTTTCATGAATAACAATGAGGTTATTACGGCCATAAAACTTGCGGCATTTAAAGCAAAACAGATGCCGGCCCCGAATTTTCCGAGTACCATACCTGATAGCGCAGGCCCTATAAAGCGGGCCAGGTTTACCATAGACGAGTTAAGTGCGATAGCGTTGGGCAGGTCTTCCTTGTTATTTACCAGTTCGTGCACCAGGGGTTGACGTGCGGGTACATCGAAGGCGTTGATTATGCCGAGCACAACGCTGAGACTTAATATTTCCCAAACTGTGTAGTGATTGGTAAGCACTAATGCAGCCAGTAACACGGCTTGTATCATAGATAGCACCTGGGTGACAAGCAGTAACTTATACCGGTTATACCTATCGGCCGTAATACCACCTATTAAGGAAAAAAGGAAGGAGGGAAACTGCGCAGCAAATATGCTAACGCCCAGCATAAAGGCTGAATGCGTAATGCTATAAACCACCCAGCTAACGGCCGTTTTTTGCATCCAGGTGACTATAAGCGACATGGATTGCCCTGCAAAATACAAGCGGTAGTTGCGGTTTTTGAATGCCCTGAAGGTGTTTGATATTTTATCTGTTTTCATGTTTTACAAACAACATCACTCCTTATGTTTGTTTTGAAACCTGTGCTAAAGCGGCCTGAAGGTTTGTTTTGCCCAGTGATGCAAATATAGGCGTGTAAATATCTTTATTTTAGAGGAGCATAGCCGGGATGTAAGGCAAATTGCCCTGGGAATGCATTGCTGATACCAAATCGCCGCATAAAGTGGGATTTAGCGCTTCTCCGAAGGAAAAGGATTTTGGACTCGCTCCTGCGTATTCGCCAGCAGCAGACCATTAGTGTTCGAAACATATACAATTGCCAACAGCCGGGCCTCTCCCGGTCATCGCTTCGCTTGACCACCCTCTCCATCGCAAGCTATAGAGAGGGAACCAGATAGGGCGATTTGTCTTTTATTTCAAGATTTCGAACAGTAGTGGTCAGGAGACTGGCGTTATATTATTTTCCGGTTCGCCCGCCTATGGCGGAAGACCCGGAAGAACGTTGCGGTGCGATTGTTTAAGTGAATTTTACTTAGTTAATTTGTAACCTATTGTTTCACTTTATTGAAAAATAAGATTTATGAGAAAAATATTTTCACTGATTGTATTTGTAATAATATGCGAAAGTGCGTTTAGCCAGTTAAGTTGCGACCCGGCCCTATGGCCACATGTTTACAAACCGGAGCGTTTGCAGGGCGATAAGAAATGTACTACCGTTAAGGGAACGGTTAGAAGTGTAAAATCAGATCCGGATGGTAGCTACACGCTGCAGATTAAGTTAGACCCCGGGCAACCGCTTGCGTTATTGAATGATAAAAATTTATCGCTGCAAAACAGTTGCCTGGTGGCTGTAATTATTTGCGGACACAGGCCTATTGCGCAGCCTGACGCGTTGAAGTCGTGCGGGGTTTATGAGAATAGGGTGAAGGTGCCTGCCATTGGCGACCATGTTCAGGTTACCGGTTCTTATGTTACTGACACCGACCCTGACCATGGGTGGAATGTAATATACCCTGTTAGTGATTTGATGGAGTTGCAGAAGCATTGAGATGCCTCTTTTATTCTATGCAAGGGACGGGGCGATAAGACTCAGGATAGCGCAATATTGTCCTGGGACGTAATATCCAGCCATTTACCTGCAAGCCTCTACCTCCAAATTATCAATTAACACCGAAGCATTGCCCACATTCATACCAAACACATTCAATCTGTCATCGGGTTTAACATCCGGTGGTACCCTGGTGTAATAGGTAATGTGGCCGGCGATGTTACATTCATCGCGCCATAAGCGCAAGGGACTTGATGACTGCATTTTATTTTGTATGCGAAGGGAGTTTGAGTGCAAATATTTGCTCCCCCTTTTCCACATTACCATCATAGAAGTATAATTATAAAATCCACCACCCTGGGCAAGCTTGCAGGCATCGAATGATATCCTGAGCCATTGCCGGGGTTTTAAACCACAGGCGGAAACCGTTGAATCTAAGGTTGGCGAGTACTGACTGTTACTATTTAATAAAAACGAATAGTTACCCGACATTCCGCGGCCATTCCGTACATAATACTTATTTAAGGAATCTTCAAAATCCTGGCGCCATACCACGTGGTCACATATCAGGCTATCAGGTTGATTCTCGTCAATATCAAATTCGACAAGATTCTTCATGCTCAACGAAGTTTTAAACAGGGTATTCAAATAAAATGTCCGCGATGAACCCTCACTTAAAAGCAGGCTGTGTGCAGTTTGCCAGGTCATCATCATTTGTTGCGCGCAAAAGAAAAAAAGCAATAAGATACCCGCTAAACGCGCTACTCGTTTTTTGAGAAGCAAAGCATAAAGAAGGCCCAGGGGCAATGCCAGCAAAGGATAAGCTTCAATCATTGGGCGGCTGCCCAGGCCATTCATATAAAACCAGCACCACCAGCTATATATAATATAAATGTGCAAAGGTAAAAACGCGATAAGGGGTAGCAACCACGCTTTTAAACGGGTCAGCAATAATGGTATGCCCAAAATTGCTAACACCATAACAGGCGTGTAAGGCAGCCAGCCATTAGCGAAGCCGACGAGGCCCTGCCATATATGCGGATGCCTGAAATCAAAACTTTCGTCCGTGTAGCTGTAATACAGCCATTGGCCGGTCATAGTTTTCCAGTAAACGAATTGAGGAACAGCGCAAAGGAAAAAGAAAAAAACGGCCAGGTAGAACTCCTTTTGCCGGAATAATGAGTTGAACTTTTGTTTTAATTCACCGGGGGATGAAACACCATAGCCTAAGGGGATGAAGAGGCAGATAATTTCATCAGGCCTTATAAGTGTAATAAGCCCGGCTGATAAGCCTAACAGAATTGCGCTGGTAGCATCTTTGCGGCTAAAAAAACGAATTGTTGCCAGCATCAGCACTACATAAAGTGTAAACAGGTAGCCATGCGACATGCCTGTTTTATAAACCGTAAAATGAAACAGGTTGGTGCCCACTGCAATGGATAAAAGGACCATACCCGATATAAAATCAGAAAAATATTTAAGCAGCAGGATGCGCAGTAAAAACAAGCCCGCTAAAACAAAAAGAATGTTCCCCCAGTGAACGAAAAACATATAATAAAACGAATACCCATCGGCGGGCATGTTCAGGAGTTTGGTTACTGCATGGCCCATAAAAAAGAATGGCGCTTCCAGTATTGCAATACCGCAGGTATATTTAATTACCTGTTTGTTTTTATACAAATGTGCCTCTTGAATCACAACAGGCCTGGTAGAGTCCCTGGAGAGACTACATTCCTTTTGACTGTAATAGTATGTGTACCTTAAATGAGGTAAGTCGTGATGAATGAATGTAGCAGGTAAATAGCAATAGTAGCCAAAGCTATCGCCGTTGCTTTTCATATATCCGAAATTCCACGGAGCGTAAAAAACAAACCAGGTTAAATCTACTACTGTCAGAAGAATAAAGCAAAATAAAGAGAACCGGTTTTTCAGGGCGCATACCAAATTGTCGTTCCACATACAAGTGGTTGGCGGGGACGCCAACCACGATGGCTCCGATTTGGCGTCCCCGCCAACCGGAATCCCTGCAGGATAGTTACAATTTGGTGTGCACCGGTTTTTCATGCCTATTATTAAATGCAGACTTTTAATATAGTTTCCGCGCCCATGCGTTTCAATGCAGCGGCAGGTGATTTCCGGTTATCTTAAAGCTACAATTAATACAACACCGGAATTTATATCCAGGCCGGTAGAAAGGTTACAAAACGGATTAGTCAAAAATTTATTGTGCTGGCCGGGGTTTACTTATGTAAAGGCTGTTTGGGTTCAAACAAGAAAAATATAATAGGAATTTTATTTAAGGTTTTGTACAATATTCTAAAATACGGCTCGTTTTCTTCGAAATTTAAAAATATGAAAATAGAATACATTAGTCATGCGTGCCTGTATGTAGAAACGCAGGATACCAGGATTGTTATTGACCCCTGGTTTAACGGGCCTGCTTACCAGCAGCAATGGAACGTTTTTCCGAAACCCGTTGACACTGGTTTTATTACAGATGTAGATTACATTGTTATTACGCACGGCCATGAAGACCACCTGCATGCCGAGACGCTGAAACTATTTTCAAGGGATACGAAAATTTTATATCCGTACCAGTGGAAGGATTCTTCCATAGCATTCCTCAGGGACCTGGGGTTTCATCATATTACAGAGTGCCCCAGTTTCAGGGATATGCAGGTTACGCCTTTAACCAAAATTACTTTTGTTGCCAATTCATTAGATGCCATAGTAGTGGTGGAAGATGGTACGGAGGTAATGGTTGATTTGAATGACGCCCTGAATGCGCACCAGAAATCTATCGTAAAATGGCTGACGGCAGACTTGAAAAAACACTGGAGCCATATTGATTACCTGATTTGCGGATTAGGCGGAGCAGGTTATTTTCCGAATACCGTGCATTACGAAGGAAAGGACGATTTGGAAACCGGGATGCTGAGAGAAAGGTTTTTGGCGCATAAGTTTTGCGAACTGGTTTTGGAGCTTCAGCCGCGCAACGTGGTTTCATTTGTGCCCGGGTTTGCTTTGCTGGATGAAAAAAAGCAATGGATAAACGAAACCCGTTTTGAACGCGAAAAACTGGCCGCTTTTTATACTGAACATTTTGATGAAAAAACAATCACCGGTTTTATGCATCCTTACCCGGGCGATAAAATTGAAAACGGGGCCATGCAGGTTACATCGCCGTACCATGCGCTGTTTGCAACCAAAACGGTAACGGAGGTAGTGAGGGAGCAGTATGGCGCTGAAATGGAATTGTATAATGAAACGGATGAAGTAAGTGAAGCCCGGGCGGATAAAGTTTTTGCGGCCCTGCAAACTTACTTACCGGTGGCAGCCAGTGCATTTTCGGCTGAGGTGTTGCACCTGGTAAATTTTGATTTGCTGTTAAACGACATGCAGGCTAACCCATTTTTTCATGTATATTTTGAAAACGGTAAATTACAGGCGACCCGTAACGCTAAGCCCCATGAGGCCTGCAACCTGCGCATTGAAACCAAAACCAAACACCTGGAGTTTTCGATGGAGAATGAATGGGGCGGCGATGTTTTTATGATTGGATATGCGGCTGATATTTTTGTGCTGGATGAACTGGCGCTTAAAAATAACCTGGATATAGTTAGTTTGAGGTTGTTGTGCCGTTTTCCGTATGCCTCTCAGGAACTGATTAAGAACCCATACCGCGGCCTGAAGTTTATAGCAAGTAACCCGGCCTTATCGGCTTTGCTGATTAATAATAAAATACTGAGTAACGGAAACCCCAACAAGCTACCCCATAACGAGCGCAGCCACTGGATAAACCGCAGCAAGTGCGAAATTTGCCTGGCCTGCGACTTACCACTACTTTCTAATGCGCTGGGCGAATCATTGGAGACGGAACTGGAAGTGCGCCAGGATTAAAGAACAGATACCACCGGTAATTACCTTTTTTACTTTGCTGACACGCCACCCCTGCAGAAATTTTTCGGTATGGGGTGGTTGTGCTTACCGTTTCGCCAGTAGGGAGACTGGCGTTATTTTAACTTCCAGGTCGGCCGCCGTTGGCGGAAGACCTGGA
>PMXD01000058.1 GCA_003165895.1 Bacteroidota bacterium
CTTTTCTTACATAAATACTCTGCAGTGATTTTAATTACCAAGTACACTTCGGCGGGAGCCAAATTATGGCAAACCCGCATTGCAAGCCCCAATACCGCACGCTTTATTGCAACAGATTTTAATATTAGCACCCAGTATATTTATATGACAGGCGCCTACTACGACTCTGCCGCCATCACCTCTACCTATGTTATTTACAAACTCAGCGATAGTACGGGAATTAGAACATGGGCCAGGCAATATGTGCCTGCATACAGCGGGGGGGCCGTGCCTGCTGTGGTGAGGGAAGATAGCCTGGGCGATGTTTTTGTAGCAGGCACCGAACAAACTACCAGTACCACTTATGAAATGACGTTTTTAAAATATAATAGTTCAGGCACACTTCAATTTTCCACGCATTATGATAGTGCCGGCTTGTATTCGGGCGCGGTTGGTATGGGTTCTGCACCTAAAAGCGGAGGCCTGTTTGCTGTTACCGGATATAGCGGAAGCACTTTTGGCACGTGGGATATCGTTTCAATGGAACTTAATCCATCTACAGGGGCCGTTTCAGATATAAGCAGGGTAAGCAACGGCAGCGGAAGCTTTGCCAGTCACCCGGTGGCGATTGCAAAAGACGGTAAAGATGACGTATATGTGGTGGGTGCAACAGAGGTAGCTGGCCCTAATATTGACATTAAGCTTATTAAATACGATAGTTTATTTAACCAGGTATGGGTTAAAACCTGGGGCGGCGCCGACAGCCTGGACGATGAACCGGCTTATATGGTAATAGATAATTCCGGTAACCTGGTAATTACCGGCTATACAACGCATGCCAACGGAGAGGTAGATTTGCTGGTGGTGAAGTATGATAAGAATGGAAATTTAAAATGGAGCAGGACTGTAAATAATTATGCCGTTGCTATACCCCATGCCAAAGGCAACAGCCTGGTAGCCGATGCCAACAGTAACATTTACGCTGCCGGCCAGATATATAATGGCAGTAATTACGATATGATAACCGTGGCATACGATACCGGCGGAAACCAGCTTTGGCAACAAACCTATGATGCAGGGGGCGGCAGTAATGATATAGGGCAGAATATTGCTTTGGATAATGTAAATAACATTTATGTAAGCGGCACCAGTACAAATACTACTACTAAGTTTATTACTATGATGTATAGTACGCTGCCTTTAAGCAGCCAGGTATTTACAGATGGAGCCGGAAACCCTGTGTACTTAAAGGGGCAGCTGATATTTAAAATAGATACGAGTGCCGTTTTAAGAACTGCCGTTAATAATAACAAAATAAATTTTGGCAGTTTCAGCACTTTTTTACAGCCCTGGGCGGCAGATTCGTTAAACAACATGCTGTTTTTAAAAAACTGCCAGCTTGCCCGCGTTTATACCGGGTTAAAAACAACTTATACAACCTCTATAAGCCGGATGGGTGAACCAATACCGATACCACCGTTATGGAATACTTTTTTACTTACCTACGGTGCGGGCAATAGCGATACCGCAATTTGTAACATCTTGAAGCGGCATTTTCCTTTTATAAAATATGCTGAACTGGATTTGGTGGGTACATTAAATGGCGTAGTGCCCGATGATAATCTTTACGAAGGCTACCAAAGTTGCCTTCACCCCAGCCCCTGGTACCAACATGCTGATATTAATGTACAGCAGGCGTGGGCTTATACCACCGGTAAGCCTTCGGTAAGAATCGGCATTTTTGATGTAGGTGTATTGTGGACAGATAACGATTTTGGTTATAATGGTGATACTGGTACCTCAGTTGTTAAGGGTGGTTACGATTTTTATACAGGTACGGATATTTTTTCGGCACCGTCGCCTGATTATAATGATGGGCATGGAACTGCTTGCGCCGGTATTATTGGTGCAATCCGCCATAACACTATTGGAATTGCAGGGATAGCGGGCGGCGATTCAACTATTAATCCCGGTGTTAGCCTGTATGGGTTTAGGATAGACAATGAAGAACCGTATCCGAATGGTAGTATTATTCCGGTGCATACTTATTTAAATGCGTTGGTTCAGTCGTGCCTTGATGTACCCGATTCATCTTACGGATATAAACTTCATGCTATTAATAATAGCTGGGAATTCGGCTCAGCTGCTACAGATTCCGGATACACGGTTAACGGTAATAGCATACAAGGTGTGATAGATGCGATCCATTTGGCCAACCGGAATAAAGTAACGCTGGGTTTTTCAATCGGTAATGGCTCATCACCTGAATTACCTGCACCATCAAATGTAGATGATAACTGGATACTAACAGTAGGCGGAACGGGTTATAATGGTAATTATGAACAATATGGGGATACCAGCCAGGGTGGATTATATTTTTCACCCAATTATGGATATGGATTGGATATTTCGGCACCATGCACCAATAACCTTGTAACGAGCCTCTTTACCAGTCCTGGCGGCTCTATTTATGGCAGCTTTGCTCCGTTTAGCGGAACATCTGCAGCCTGCCCTCAAGCAATTGGAGTTGTAGCCTTGTTATATAGCTACCTGAACGATTCTATCCCTAAGTACAATAATCTTGCGCCCGAAGATGTAGAATACCTGATTGAACATTCGGCTTTTAATACCGATACCCCCGGTTATAACCTGCTAACAGGCTGGGGCCGGTTAAACGCCGGAGGGGCATTGTACTTGGTAGATACCAGCCAGCGCAACATGCACCATTACGACAGCGACAGCCTGGCATATTTAACCACGGTTACCCTGGTTGACAGTATAACTACTCTGAATGTAACAGAGGCTGCCACCAATATATCGGGCACCCTGTTTCAGGCCAATAATTATGCCGCAGATGTTTATAAAGCAAGCTGTAGTTTGTCGCTGCCGTTGCCAGGCACAGATACCATCAGGGCTTACTGGCCCCGGCCAAGTTCTTCGTTCCTGTATCCGCTTGTGCCTGCCAGCAATACCCTGGTGCCGCATGAAAGATTAAGTGTAGACACCATTATACATACTACGGCAACTATTAACGGGTATTTGTACCATTTATTTAATGTAAGTACCGGGGCATCTGTAGGATGGTTGCCTATGGATACAACGCAGGCCAAAACTACAAATTTTGCCATTTCGGTACTGGCCGGAGCCCCTATTGTAGCTACCTGGGATTCGATTTTTGATACCCTTGTTAACCATATAGCTGTATTGGAGGATAACGGCTTTAGCATAAAGGCATACCCTAATGCCGTAACCGATATACAAAAGCTGGAAGTGATTTTTGATAAGCCTGGCGAGCAGGCTTCCATTAATTTATACGATATTTCAGGAAGGCAAATAATGAGTATATTTAATGGAGTTGTGAATGAGGTTGAAATTAATTTGCAGATTGATTTATCAGCTATTGAAAGTGGCACTTACTTTTATTCGATAAGATGTTCTGGCTTAAAAGCCGGGGAATTGAAAATTATAAAAATTTAATAACATGAAAAAGCTATCTCTGTTTTTTGCGGTTCTGTTTTGCTATCATCTTTCTTCCTCTCAAATTGGAATTACTGCCAATGCAAATATAAGCCCTGCTGAACCGACTGCTAACGATTCCGTTACTATTAATGTGCATACCTATTACCATGATCTGCTATTTTTGTATGACACCAGCTTATCAATTTACAACGATACAATATTTCTTTCAGCATGCCATCTGTATGGCTCAACTCCGGATCAGCCTCCTACTGCTGATTCAGTGAGGATACTATTGGGTACTTTACCTGCTGGTATATGGGTATTTAAATATATAGCGCGTGGCACAAATACCCTAAATGATAGTTCGTGCCAGCATTTTGACCAAACCGATACTGTAATTAAAACTTTTGTAGTAGGCGTATCTGCAATTGATGAAGTAAAAAGCGATACTTTTGAATTGCAATTATTTAGTGGAGTTACTAATAATACCATTCTGTTATCTCCTTCATCATCGGCCGTTATCTCAAGCTGCAATATCACTTTGTACAACATTTTAGGGCAGAGGATTAGAAAAGAATATACGGGCTTGGTTTCAGGCCAATTAAAGGTGCAGGCTTTTACTGGCGACCTTGCGCCGGGATTTTATTTTTATGAAGTGCAGGTAGGTGAAGAGAGAAAGGCGTTGCGGTTTGTAAAAGAGTAAATTATACCAAATACTAGCGATAACGCCCGCAGGCGCAAACAACCCCTTTCAGCGTAGCCTAACTTTGAGCGTAGCCCCTTTCAGCGTAGCGTGTACCTTGAGCGAAGCATCTTGCTTCGCTCTGCTATGTTTATAGCGTCACGCTATTGTATTTGCATTTAGCAACATGCCCCACCGATACTTTGGGATGGATACCTCAAAATCCTTTTGATACACTAAATCGGCCTAAGATGTCGTACACCCTATATATTGATACTGTAAGCAGCAGTGTTATACTAGGGGAACAGAACTTAAAACTGAAAAGCGATATTTTATTTGCAGCATATCCTAACCCCGCTACAGATAACCTGCATATTAATTTAAGCTTGCCCAACACGGATGATTACACTATTTCGATAATTACGGCTTTAGGACAACCGGTAAAGCAATTATTTACGGGCAAAACGGCTGGTTTGTCGGCTGATTATAATATTAGTAGCTTAGAGGGCGGATTGTATTTTGTGGAGGCTCTTTGTTCGGACGGCAGGAAAATAGTTAAGTTGTCAATTATAAAGTAGATTATATGGAAAGTACAAAATTGGTCCAACAGTTTAAGTTATGGCAATTTGTACTGGTTTTTCTGTTTCCATTTATATCCTATGCGCAAGGTGGTACCTGGGTATGGGTTCGGGGTAGTGACACCATTAACCCTTCAATAACATATCCTGTTCAGGGGGTGGCAGATACAGCAACGAATCCACCGGCACTGTATGCACCAGCAAGCTGGACTGATTTAGACGGTAATTTCTGGATATTTGGTGGGTCTAATTATTATGTATATGGTGATTTATGGAAATACAATATTTTGACTAATATATGGACGTGGGTGAAGGGGCCAGGTATTCCATCTCAAAATAGTGTTTATGGAACAGAGGGTGTACCTTCGGACTCAACAATGCCCGGGGCCAGGTATAAATGTGCCACATGGACTGATGCCAATGGCGATTTATGGTTATTTGGGGGTGAGCCTGCTGACCTGGGTTTAAACCTAAACGATTTATGGAAATATAATATTGCCACAAATCAATGGACATGGATGAATGGAACCACGGAACAGATAGAAGATACAAACGTTTATGGTGTTTATAGACTGCCCTCGCCTTTAAATACGCCTTGTGGCAGATTAGGTTCTAGTACTTGGGTAGATAACAATAATAATCTCTGGCTTTTCGGTGGGGCAGCGTCGGTAAGTTACGATTTTCCAGAATTTACATTTAATGATATGTGGAAATATAATGTATCGACTAATGAATGGACATGGATGAATGGACCGCAAGGTGCTACAGGATCATATAGCTTTGGGACGCGCGGAGTGGAAAGTTTAAGCAATTTGCCGTGGACGCGGGAAGGAGCTGCTGCCTGGCAAGATAGTGCCGGTAATTTTTATATGTATGGTGGGGGATTAATGGTTTTTCAGCAATTATATCCAAATCTTTTTAACGACGTTTGGAAATATAATCCGGTTAATAATGCATGGACGTGGATAGCAGGAGATTCGTTATGGGATCCCTCAGGTAATTATGGTCAATATTGTAATGAAAATTCAAATATACGGCCTGCTGCCCAATCTTATTCGGGCTCATGTAAGCCTTTATGTAAAGGCAATAATGGTTTAATATTCGGCGGCGTAAGGTACGACTCGCTTTATGTGGATGAAATATGGACGCTAAACGATTTGTGGTTTTTTGATACGCATAAGGCTGAATGGATTTGGGCAAGTGGAAGTACCTTACGTAACGATAGCGGCAGCTATGGAAGTACAGGAGTTGCGAGTCCTGGTAATTTGCCTTCAGCACGTGCAGGGCATTGTCAGTGGTTAGATAACCAGGGAACAATCTGGATTTTTGGCGGTGCGCAGTTGGTTTATCAAATTTTTTTTTTCCTTAATGATGTTTGGAAATATATTCCTGATACTTCGTGTATGCCAATATTGCAAAGCAGCAATATTTATGCTCAAATTTCCAAAACAAGCATCTGCAAGGGCGATACTATTTTACTTAACCTGACCGGTGATGTAAACCCGCAGGTAACTCCTAATACAGCTATAACCAAACTTGATTCGGTTCATTGGCTTTTATATCCTGATACTACAATGGCATATACTATTACCGGGCAATCATATTGTGGCAATAATGGTTCGCAAACGTTTACTTTAAATGTTTATACCAATCCGCATTTACAAGTTATGGCCAGTGATTCTATTTTCTGTCCGGGTGATAGTGTTATGGTGGCGGTGCCTTATGGTTTTCTTTCTTATTTGTGGAATAATGGGGATACCAATTCATATACTTATGCTAAACAAGCGGGTAATTATTATGTGACGGTTACTGATAACCCAACCTGCTCAGGCGTGTCAGATACAGTCGGCATTAATGTGTTTTCAATACTACCGGTGCCGGTTGTTCAATCGGGGGATACTCTTATTGCCAGTGGGGAAACTGCTTATGAATGGTTTCTGAATAACTCATTAGTTGCGGCGTTTACCCGTAACCTGCATAGTTATGTTGCCACAAGGCCAGGTTCATATACCGTTTTAGCGATTGATTCAAACGGATGCCAAACTACGTCGCTTCCTATTATTATATCCGGTATTCAGGAAATAGAGAGTAACAGGATTACGATTTACCCCAACCCTACTGCCAATATGTTAACCGGCACTATCAATTCAAATTCTCAGAAAGCAATAGGTAAAATAATTGCACCTGATGGGCAGGTTTTGATGGATGATATAGTAATACAACAGGGAAGGTTTGAAATTGATATTTCTGCATTGCCTGCGGGACTTTATTTTTTGAGGGTGGAGAGTGATGGAGAAAATTGGGTCAGGAAGTTTGTGAAGGAGTAAAATGCATCGCTTACGAAAAAGCCTATATGAATAGCAGCGTTGTCCCTTTCAGCGTAGCGTGTACCTTGAGCGAAGCATCTTGCTTCGCTCTGCTATGTTTATAGCGTCACGCTATTGTATTTGCATTTAATAATGTGCCACAAATCCCGTCTTACGCCCTTCCAGGGCTGCATAAAATTAATTCCATTTCCACCGGGCTTCACCCGGTGCTGTTATATTACGCCGCTTTCAGGGCTTAATACAAAACAGGCAAATACAACCACCTCCAGGGCTGCTTCCTGCCCAAAACCGCGGGACAGGCTCTCCTCGAAAAAAGGAGGAGAGTTTTAGCAGCCGGGCGGCTGTTCTGTATTAATCATGCCTTTAATCCTATAATCATGTAAATCATAGTTCAGACAAAGGCTGTTATATTACGCCACTTTCAGGGCTTTATTCAAAACAGCCGGGCGCAAAGGGATAATAGCTATTTATCGCCCTTAGTTATATCAAAATCGAAAAGCAGCTTAGGATGAATTTCCAACGCAGCGGCTATTGAAAAAATATTGCTCAGGCTGGTGCCTGCTTTACCTAATTCAATTCTGTTAAGCGTGCTCAGCTCAACATCCGCCATGTAAGAGAGCGTTTCCTGGGTAAGTCCTTTGGCCTTTCGTATCTCCCGCACTTTCATGCCAAAAGCTTTCTGAGATTTATTATGTCGGGTTTGTTTCACCCTGAATATTCAAAAACTTTCCGCGATTATATTTTGTCATAAACGCCCAATTTCATAATATTGTTATATCTTAGTACAAAACAAACAACTTAACATCATGGAAATCATCCTCCCCGCCAATTTACCTGCAGCGATACCCAAAAAAATCTACCTTAAAAACGGGTCGTTCAGCATACACATCAACACCATTTACCAAAACACCATCGATAACTGCACCATACAGTTCTATCACTCCCAATCCCTCTATCCGCCATTTGAACGTAAATACCTGCGCGATCCGCAACAACCCATCCGCAACCTGCTTTTTGATACAGATGAATCCGACTTTAAACTCTGCGCCGATATGTGCAAAGTAATATCGCCCATACTGGATAAAGACGATGAGGTAGTTATGATATCGCTGTTTTGATACCGCAGTAACCGGGCACTACCCCATTTGGGCGTAGCCTGTCCTTGAGCATAGTTTCCAGCTGCGCCCCCTTTGGGCGTAGCCCCTCACTGGTCCTCGTTTTCAACGAGGATTCATAGGCATTCGCATTTATAATGCGTGTATTTTCTGCTATTTGAGTACACAAACAAACTCCACTGTCCCCTTTCAGCGTAGCCTAACCTTGCGTAGCTTTGCGGCTACGCTCTGCTATGTCTGTTATAATTCACTGTTTAAAAATGCATATCTTTGTAG
Source organism: Bacteroidota bacterium (assembly GCA_003165895.1). Taxonomy (GTDB): domain Bacteria; phylum Bacteroidota; class Bacteroidia; order Chitinophagales; family LD1; genus Bog-950. The sequence goes on from PMXD01000058.1 coordinate 8,417, forward strand.
TGGCCTCCGGCGGTAGCAGACTGGTTCTGTTGCCAGGGTGCATTTATAAATGTTAACCAAAACCGAAATATTATTTTTCCTTAAAAAGAATAAGTCCTACCTGCACGAGCATTTCTGCGTGGAGCAAATTGGAATATTTGGCTCATTTGCACGCGATGAAGCGGACGAAAAAAGTGATATTGATTTTTTAGTAGAAATTGATGCCCCTTTAGAAGTTTACAAAGAAACCAAGGAAGCACTGCATAATTATCTGAAGAGTGCCTTCGGCAGAGAAGTGGATCTGGCTAATCCCAGGTCTTTAAAACCACATTATAAGGAAAGGATTTTAAAGCAAGCCCTTTATGCCTGAAGAGCGGGACAAAGCAAACATAGAAGAAGTGTTCTTCGCAATTAAGCATATTGAAAAATACCTTGAAAATATTTCACGCTTGAAGATTTGCTTGATAATACGATGGTGTATGATGCTGTAATGATGAATTTTATTTTGATTGGTGAGGCCTGCAAGAGATTAAGCAAAAAATTTAAAAGCGAAAACACGCAAATTGACTGGGCCGGAATAAACGGCTACAGGAATTTTATTGCCCATGAATATTTTGGTGTGGATGAAAAAATAGTTTGGCGAACAATCAAGATTGAATTGCCCAAATTGAAAAAAGACCTTCAGGATATTTTAAACGCCGGCTAATCTGCCCCAACCGGAACCGTCTGTAACAAGTATAGAACAGGCATCCGCATTTATAATGCGTCTAAAATCCATGTTTCGCACCTACGGCGCCGTAAAAAATTAAAATCATCAACACCGGGTTATCACCCGGTGCTACCAGGCTCTCGCCCCGCTGGGGCTTAATCCAAAACAACCAACCGCCATAAACAATTACGCTTTTCCCTCTCTATTTTGCTCTGAAAATTGTCATGGTGAGCGAGGCCGAACCAGAGAAAATGTCGACAGACAAAAGGCTGAGGCAAAGGCCTTAATGCAAAACAGCCAACCGCAATAACCCAATACGTTTTCTCCTCTCTGCTTTAAAAATGTCATGGTGAGCGAAGCCGAACCAGGAGAAATGCCGGCAGACAAAGAGGTGAGTTGGCTGTTACATTCCTAATCTCCTGATACAAAACAGTCAACCACCCTAACCAGGTAGTTTTGCCCTCTCTATCGCTTGCGATGGAGAGGGTCGACAAGCGAAGCGATGTCGGGGAGAGGCCTGCCTTTGTGCGCAATACGAGGCCCCCTTTCAGCGTAGCTTGTACCTTGAGCGAAGCATCTCGCTTCGCTCTGCTATGTTTCTAGCGTCAAGCTAGTGTATTTTGCATTTCATCAAGACACAGATTACGGTAAAACCAACCTATTTCGACAGAATTTCCCTCGCTATCGCTTGCGATGGAGAGNNTAGGACAGGGTGAGTTTGTATTGCATTCCCCAAAAACAATCCCCACATTTGCTAAAATTGCCTCCACCAACTAAAAGGCAAACCCAACCATGAAAGTATTAATAACCGCCGGCCCCACCCACGAGCCCATAGACCCTGTCAGGTTTGTAGGCAACCGCTCATCGGGTAAAATGGGCATTGCCATAGCCGAAGAGTTTGCCAAAAGGGGTTTTGAGGTAACCCTGGTAAAAGGCCCCACCGGTTTAAACGCCACCAACCCCAATATTTTACAAATAAATGTTGAAACTGCAGCGCAGATGTATGCAACCTGCGCGCAATATTTTACGTTAAACGATGTTATAGTGTTTGCCGCCGCGGTGGCTGATTACACCCCCAAACACCCCAGTGCAGTTAAAATTAAAAAGAAGGAAAACGAGTTTTCGATAGAAATGGTTAAAACCACCGACATTGCCGCCGAATTGGGCAAATTAAAGCGCAAAGGGCAGGTAATTGTGGGTTTTGCCCTTGAAACTGATAACGAAATGGAAAACGCCCGCAGTAAGCTGGCAGCAAAGAACCTGGATTTTATAGTGTTAAATTCGGTAAATGATGCGGGTGCGGCTTTCCAGTACGATACAAATAAAGTTACTATTATTGATAATAGCGGAAATGTCACTAAATTTGAGTTGAAACCGAAAACTGAAGTGGCCGCCGATATAGCCGATTATGTTTTTAAAATAATGGAAGGGAACAAGTAAAATGAAATTGATTCAAAAACCCGGAGTGTTTCGCCTGTGCTCACTTGTAATTATGCTGTGCCTTTCAGTTGCCAGCTTAAAGGCGCAGGAACTCAAATGCCTGCTAACCGTTAACGCGCAAAAAATTTCGGGGGTTGACCCCAGCGTGTTTACCACCATGCAAACCGCGCTGAACGAATACATGAATACCAAGGCGTGGACTACCGATGTGTTTTCGCCGGAGGAAAGGATAGAGTGCAGCATATCTATTCAAATCGTATCAGCCGCTGCGCAGGACGTTTACAATGCAACTATCACCGTTCAGTCATCGCGGCCCGTGTTTAACAGCAGTTATAACTCGCCCATGTTCAACTTCCTTGATAAGGACTGCGAAATAACCTACGTGCAAAATCAGGCCATTGATTTCAGCCCTACGGCTTATACCTCTAATCTCTCCTCCATCCTTGGTTTTTATGCCTACATGATAATCGGTTTGGATTACGAAAGCTTCTCGAAAGGCGGCGGTACCAAGTATTTTAATACCGCCGAGCAGATAATGAATATGGTGCCCACCAGCGCCCCCGATGCCAAAGGCTGGAGGCCATACGATGGCACCCGCAACCGCTACTGGTTAATCAACAACATACAAGCCAGCAAATACGACCCTTTCCGCAAAGCCCTTTGGGATTACCACTTTGCCGGCATGGATAATTTTTACGATAAACCAGCCCTTGCCCGCGCCAACATTATGAATGCGTTGGATAAACTGCAGCAAATTTCGAAGGACAATCCGAACGGAATTCTCATTGCCGTTTTCTTCCAGGCCAAAAGCGATGAACTGGTAGGTATATTTTCGGGTGCCGATGCCACCGAAAAAACAAAAGCTGCCAACTATCTGCGAAGTATAGACCCCGCCAACGCCAACAAGTACGATAAGCTGACGAAGAATTAGTTTTTAATTCGGCAATGTGATATTTTGATAATTAAACAGCCGGATACGCTGAAATTGTATTGGCTGCTCCATTATCGAATTGCCGAATTAGCACATTACCGAATTGGTAGCCTCACCATCACAAAGTCATTCATATAATACCCCCCGCCAATATCAAAATCACCCACTCTCTCAATGGTAAATCCCATTTTAAAATAAAAATTAACGGCCTTGTAATTTTGCCTGTTTACCTGTAACCGGATGGGTTTCGATGTGTCAATCTGCTGCAGCAGGTAATTAAAAAAATCCTGGCCAATCCCCCCGCGGTGCTTCGAAACATCAATGTAAAACTTATGCAGGTAATAATAACCGTCTTTCAGTTCAATAGAGGCGTAAGCCACCGGCTGCCCGTCTGATTCAGCCAGAAAATACTTTTCACCGGCGTTCATCTGCTCCCGGATATTTTCGGATGAATACCGGTTATTCAGCATAAAATCTATTTGCTCAACAGTAATTATTGCAGGGTAATGCTCATGCCATATTTTATAGGCAAGCGCGGCAATAACCGGGATATCTTTTTCTGTACCAGGTTTAAAAATAAGGTTCATAATAGCCAAATATATACAATGGCGCGGCTGTATTTGTCATCCATAAAACTTATTTTAGCCCCATGCTTCATAAGCTTACCATTAAAAACTACGCTATTATAGAGCAACTTGAAATTGCCTTTAGCGACCGTATGAATATTATTACCGGCGAAACGGGTGCCGGTAAGTCAATTTTGCTGGGTGCCTTATCCCTTATTTTAGGCGACCGCGCTGATACCAAAGTGCTATACGACAAAGACGAAAAATGTGTTGTAGAAGCCGATTTTGAAATAGAAAATAAGGATTTGAAAAGTTTTTTCGAAGCCAACGAACTGGACTTTGAAACCCATACAATTGTCAGAAGGGAAATTAACCAATCGGGTAAGTCGAGGGCATTTGTTAATGATACTCCGGTTACGCTGAATATTTTGAAAGAATTAGGCGAAAAATTAATGAACCTGCACAACCAGCACGAAACTTTAGACCTGATAAAAGCGGGTTTTCAGTTGCAGGTTATTGATGTTCTGGCGCGCAACAAAGCCCTGCTGGCGGATTACAGGCTAAAATTCCAGGTTTATAAAAAGGGTTTGGCCCGGCTGAATGAATTAACTGAATTGGCCAAAAGTTCCTCAGCCGAAATGGATTACCTGCATTTTCAGTTAAAAGAACGGGCTGAAGCTAAACTGGAAGCTGGTGAGCAGGATGAGCTGGAAAAGGAGCAGGGAACCCTGGCTAATGTGGAAGAAATAAAGGTGGCCGTTCAAAGCGCTATTCAGATATTAACCAATGATGAAGTTTCGGCTCTTGGACAGTTGATAGAAGTACAAAGCCGGTTAAGGCCGGTTAAGAGTTTTAATAAAGATATTCTTGCCCTTAGTGAACGTTTGCAAAGCGTTTACGAGGAGTTAAAAGATATAAGCAACGAGCTGGAAAGCGTGCAGGATGTTACCTCGCTTGACCCTGAAAAACTGGAGTTAATCAACGCCCGCCTGAGTGTAATTTACCGCTTGCAGAAGAAGCACAATGTCATCAGTTTAGATGAGGTACTGAAAATACAGAAAGACCTGGAGGGGAAAATCTCATCGGTTGAAGTGAACTCAACTGAAATTGAAGTATTGGCAAAACAGTTAGACAAACAGTTTAAAGAACTATGCAGCATAGCAGATCAACTTCATGCAGCCCGCGAGAAAGTATTACGCGATTTTCAAACCCATGTGGTAGTGCTGCTGGCAAAAGTAGGTATGCAAAATGCCGTTTTTAAAGTGGACATCCGCAAGCTGGAATCCAGGCAACTGAATGAAAACGGCCTAACCGACCTGCGGTTTTTGTTTTCGGCCAACAAAGGCTTTGCGCCGCACGAGATTAAAGATGTTGCTTC
>PMXD01000077.1 GCA_003165895.1 Bacteroidota bacterium
GCATTTGGATTTAATTTTAAACATCTTCTAGACATATGTTGGTTATCCACCCGGCCATGTTGTTATGTAACGCATATGATAACCTGTTTAAAGAACTTAAATCATTAATCTTGTTTCAGTAAAATCCGTCTACAAGGATATGAGGTGTTTTTAACCTAAATAGTAATAATGAAAAATAATATCCGTGCTTTTGTAGCCCTGGCCTATCTGATAGCGGCATTGCCGCTTCTATCATCAGCACAACTATCGGAAGGAGGCACCCCTCCGGGGTTTAGATATGCCCCTGCTGCTGGTTTGCCGGTTATAAAAATGCCAGCCGTTAATGTAGATTCTATGCTGGAGGAAGATTCAGTTGACCAAATTTTTAAAGGACATCCATACCGGTTTGGTTATAATCACCTGGTTTATTATAAACCCGAAAATTCAGGCACCTGGACTAACCTGCCCAATGGCGACCGAATCTGGCAATTAGATGTAAAAACTCCCGGTGCCTATTCAGTTAACCTTGGTTTTAGCGGATTTCATTTACCTGCCGGGGCTAAATTGTTTGTTTACTCAAAAGACGGCTCACAGGTTTTGGGTGGGTTCACTTCTGCCAATAACACGCCCGACAAATTTTTTGGCACCGAACTAATACATGGTGATGAGGCTGTGTTGGAATATTACGAACCTGCAGGCGCACTCGGCCAAAGCAGCTTTATTCTTTTCAGAATTACACAAGGTTATAAAAACGTTGTGCATGATTTAAAATCGGGTATCGGTTTTGGTACTGCCGGTACCTGTATCCATAACATCAACTGCCCCCAATATTACGACTACGCCACGCAAAAAAGAGCGGTGGTTTGTGTTGTTGTTGAGGGCAACTCATTTTGTTCGGGCTCATTAATTAATGATGCATTAAATGACGGGACGCCTTATATACTTACCGCTAACCATTGCAGTCCCAACACTCCGGCAGACGGAACCTGGATTTTCCGTTTTAACTGGGAAGCACCTGGTTGCGAAGACCCAGGCACCGACCCTGCTTTTGAATCAATAACCGGGGCCACACAAATTGCCAAAAGCGGAATTTCAGATTTTAACCTGGTAAAAATGGATGCCACCCCACCCTGCTCGTTCCATGCATTTTATATGGGTTGGAACCGCGGATTAACACCGGCAACCAGTGTAACTGATATACACCATCCCAATGCCGATATTAAAAAATGCAGTCAGGCCAATAACCCGGTAACGGCAACATCTTATGATGCCGGCAACGGCCCTGCCGAGGTTTGGCAAATAGGTATATGGACCGATGGAGCCACCGAACCCGGCTCATCGGGCTCTCCGCTTTTAGACCAGAATAAAAGAATAGTTGGCCAACTTTACGGGGGGCCTTCAGATTGCGATGTGGCGGCTTACAACCTGCATGACTATTTTGGCCGGTTTTCGGTTTCATGGGATAGTGGCTCAACAACACAAACCCGTTTAAAAGATTGGCTTGATCCTAACAACTCAGGCGCCATAACAAATGATGGATATGACCCTTGCCCGCCGGTAGATACCGTGGATATAGAACTGAACGCCGTTTTATCGCCTGTAAACGGCTCGTGCGTAGCGGCGGTGAACCCATCTGTTGTTGTAACCAACATTGGCACCGTAAGCGTTTCTACCATTACTGTTAATTATTATGTTGATAGTGCCTCTGATTCAACTTACGTTTGGACGGGAACGTTAGCACCCGGCGCCAGCACCACCATAAACATGCCGCCACTACCGGTAATACCGGGCATACACAGCTTTTATGCTAACGTAAACCTGCCTGCCGGTATGGTGGATCAAAATCTTTATAACGACTCTATTATTACTGCCTTTACCGAATTTGAACAAACTACGGTTCCTGTTCCGCTGGTAGAAGGTTTTGAAGAGGGGTTCTTTCCACCAACTAACTGGACCCTTACTACCCCACCAAGCGGCACCACCTGGACATTAACCAGCAGGTTTGGAGGATTTGGCTTATCAGCATCTTCGGCAGAGGTAAACGAATTTGCCCCGGCCACCAGTACTGCCGGTGAAACCCCAAGCCTTATTTCACCACCGGTTAGTATGGTTAATGCACCTAACCCCTCATTCTTAAAATTTGATGTTGCTTATGCCCCTTACGAGGCATCTACAGACTCATTAGCTATCCTGGAATCTACCAACTGCGGAGCTACCTGGGATCTGATATACAAAAAAGGGGGCGACTCCTTAGCCACTGCCCCTAATGCCAGTGATACTTTTTTGCCGCTGCCTTCTCAATGGAGAAAAGACTCGATAAATATCTCTAACCTGATAGGCCAGTCTGATGTATTATTTGAATTTGAAGTAATAAGTGGATGGGGCAATGCTATGTATATAGACAATATTGATATTGCCGATACAAATGCTTCGGTTGGTGTTTTACCTGTTACTGACAACATGCAGGTTCATGTATTTCCAAACCCATTTTCGCAAAATTTTAATTTACAATTAAGCTTAGATGCCGCACAAAATATAACAGCCGGTGTTTACTCCGTTGATGGTAAAAAGCTGATAACCGTGCTTGACAATCAAAAGTCTGATGCCGGAACCCACCTGCTTGAAATAAACACCAACCAGTTAAGCAATGGCGTTTATATTTTAAAAGTAAACGAGCGGGCGTTTAAGCTGGAGAAGATGAAGTAAACAAAAACCCGGCGCAGTTATTAGTGTCAACAATTGCTTAAAGTTTTTCGAAAGTTGCTTTGTGTCACCCCTTCCGTACCCCAATGAGCAATGTCATTGACTTAACAAAAAGTAAGGTCACTTTACCTGCGCCCAAGTGCGACCCCGGATGGGGTCGTATATTTATAGGCCGTATATTGCTATAAAGCTTCGACCCCATCCGGGATCGCATGTGGTCATCTTCTATAAACGCGCTACTAAGTCAATGACATTGCCCCAATGAGTGTTACTTATCTAGTCAATTGATTATTAATTTATTACGACTACATAAGAATAATCCAGTGAGTAAATGGGGACATATTGATTAAGAAATTTCGGTGAACAAACATAGAAAATTTAATGGCAAAGATTGCTAATCTCGTGCCGGTTGTTGACCAGAATGGGTAACCCGCCCATGCATCTCTGAAAAATTTCTCTGCCAGGATTGCCACATCTCTGAGAAGGTCTTTTCATATAGGTATCCGCTTCTTTGGCGCTCAGGACTATTTTCCTAACTCTGATAACGGTTAAGCATTGTTTGAATAATTTCTTCCATACCTTATTTGTTTGGTTTCCCAAAAGTATCTCTGGTGGTAGTCCCTATCAATCAATCATTTCTACATCCTTCTGTGATTCTGGAAATTTGTCATACAACTCTTTCATCTGAAAAGTTTGTCCCATCCTTGCTATCCGCCTATAGAAGTTACATTAGCGTTACCAATGCGCACTTGATTTGAGGCGGTTGTAATAGTTGTATAACCAATAGCTGTTGCATTTGTTAAGGCCCCGGAACTGACATCCGCCCCATCGCCTATAGCTGTATTATTTGTACCTGTAGTATTGGTAAGTAAGGGGGAACACTTTTTCATTGAAAACGAACAGCAAAACGGTGAGGATCGCCCCGCCAACGACAGTGGCCGCTACTGGAAGGGCCGGAGTCTTTGACCACTTGAGGTCGGAATTCCAAATCACCTGGGCCAGAATTTTTTGACCATAGCAAATATAATGCTAATGCATTACGATTCATAACTTCAGGCATTGTCTTATGGTCTTGATAATTTTATAAACCGATGCTAAATTGGCACCGGCCTTAGATGATNNCAGTGCGGCCTTAAATTTGGAGCAGAATGGTTTTATAAGCTATATCAATCGTTCATTTCCCTTAAGGGGCTTTGGCAGTTGTAAAATTGACCATAGGCGGAGGATGACGTTTTATTTAACCATTGTAATATTTAAAGACTGAGAAATGACCACTTTATATATGTAGTTAAATATATCAAGTGAAATTTATGTCTAATTAATTAAACAACGGAAAACCGGTATTGTATATTTGGTATTTTATTATTTTCTTTGAATTCTTTTATTGAAGTATATCTGTATGGCTAAAAAATTAATTAACTCAGTGTAGCTATGTAATAAGAAATGATTAGGAGAAGAAAATTGCGAATGAATATTTTTTTTGTAAAAAAAGATTTACTAAATAAAATATGAATTATTAAACAACTTAATAACTGAACGTATATTTGTCGTTTCAACTAAACCCTGCCCCCCTATGAAAACCAGGATAATTATTGCAGATAACCACACGCTGTTCCGGCAAGGTCTCGCAGCTTTATTAAAGGAAGACGCACAATTTGAAGTTTTAGACGGTGTATCTAATGGTAAAGAATTGCAGGCCGCTTTGCTACAGCATAGTGTTGATGTAATTTTGATGGATATGATTATGCCGGTAATGAACGGGTTTGCTGTGATGCAATATATTAAGCTGGCCTATCCGGATATTAAATGCATAGCTATTTCTATGCTTGACCATAATGTCGCAGTGTCCCGGGCACTTGATGCCGGTGCATTGGCATATCTCCTCAAAAGCGCCGACATAGACGAAGTCAAAACTGCCATCCGTGCAGTAGTAAAAGACGGCTTTCACTATAATGATTTAGTCAACCGCATTATACTTCAGCGGGTAATATTGAAAAAGCCTGTTGTCCCTGCGTCTACCCACGTTTATACCGAACTTACCAGTAAAGAAATAGCTATTATCAAATATGTAAGCCAGGAACTTACTACCATCGAAATAGGTGAAAAACTTTGCCTGAGCCCGCGTACCGTTGAGGGCATGCGCATTCACCTCGCTGAAAAGCTACACGTTAAGAACGGAATAGGCCTGGTTTTATACGGCGTTAAAGCCGGGATAATAGAAATTTAATGTTTCCTTATTTTTATTGCAACGCTCCTGACTATCAGTGTTTGACATATTACGCCCGGCTATAGCCAAAGGGGGTAAACAAACACAGCATACGTATAAATACGGTGCGGCAGTGCGTATAAATACGGAATTTAAACACAAAATTATTTTTGCTTTTTGTTCAGCCAAATTATTTTACTTTTAAGTATTGAATAAATAATGCCCATATGTTTGAACGATTACAGCGCGGGCACCAAAACTATAACCCCAATAACCTGAATGGCNNCCCAGCTTAAAATTAAACCGGGCATGCACCTGGATGAAACCAAAAAGGAGACTGGGGCGGATCATAAGCATACCGATGTACCTGCAAAAGATGAGAAAACACACAACGCCCCACCAGGCATTTTGCAGCATTATACGGAGGAAAATAATGCCCGCTTTGCAGTTGCCGACCACACTAAGGTTGTACAGCCTTATCTGG
>PMXD01000050.1 GCA_003165895.1 Bacteroidota bacterium
AAAATAAAAAAAAGCGGGATTTTTGCCAAATCCTTCCCATTTATAGTTTGAAGGTTTTAACAATGCTTATATCATTCCCTCATCGGCAAAGCTGTAATACTTTTTCTCGCCTATAATCAGGTGGTCAATCAGAATTATCTCTATCAGTTTTGCGGCCTCTTTAATTTTACGGGTAAGTTCAATATCGGCCTGGCTGGGTTTTATATTACCGGATGGATGATTATGCACTGCCACCATAGCGGTTGCCAGTGTTTCTATTCCGTGCTTTAAAACCATTTTTACGTCAACCACGGTGCCGGATACACCACCGGTGCTGATAAGTTTATGCGCAACAACCTTATTACTCCGGTTAAGGTAAAGCATGTAAAATGCCTCATGCGATAAGTCGGCAACTTCTGAATAGATGTAATCAAAAGAATCGCGGCTGCTTTTAATAACTGGTTTTTCGCGCACCTCGGTTGCTTGCCTTCGCCTGCCCAACTCAAGTGCAGCCACTATGGTTATTGCCTTGGTTTCGCCAATGCCTTTTTCCATCTTTTTCAGGTCGCTAACCGATAGTTTTCCCAGTTCATTTAAATCGCCGTTTACCCGGTTCAATATCTTTTTGGCAATATCCAGTGCTGAGTTACCGGTAACTCCTGTGCGCAGCAGGATAGTTATTAATTCGGCATCGCTAAGCGCTGCTTTGCCTTTTAATAAAAGTTTTTCGCGCGGGCGGTCTTCTTCGGCCCAACTTTTGATTGATAGAAATTCTTTGGGGTCTTCCATAAATTAAAAATCAGCTTTTTGATTCAGCACTCTGCTTATAGCAAAATCATCTGGATATCAGTAGGGGTCATCATAAAATTATTCCCTCTCTCATTGCTGAACGAATAATATGACCCGGCAATTCCAGTTTTTCACGTACTTCTTCCTCACTATTAATTAGTAAATCAACCGGCACGCGCAAAGTTTCGACAATAGCCCTGTCTATTCTTGTACTCAAGTGTATCTTTTCTTGGGGTGTAAGGGTTTCGGGTGTAATAATCAGCAGGTCATAATCGCTGAAGCGGTCATCAGTACCCTTTGCACGCGAGCCAAACAGCAAAACACGGCAACCTGGTAAACAGCTTTGTGCAGTTTGCCTGATAGTAGCATATATTGTGGCCTTATCCATACTTCAAATATACAAAATGTGCCGAAGGAAGATGATTTTGTCTTTAGTTTCCCCTTCGGGGACGGAAGGGGCCAAACAAAAAGGCACCCTCAAAGAGAGTGCCTTCTGAAAATTTATAAAGCAGAGATTATTTTAAACCTGCAACTTTGGTAGCCAAACCTGATTTAAGGTTAGCTGCTTTGTTTTGGTGGATATAGCCTCTTTTAGCAAGCTTGTCGATAGAAGAAAACACCAGTGAAAGCGCTTTTTTAGCTTCTGCCGGTTTTGTTTCTGCCCGCAGGTCACGTATTTCATTACGGGTAGTTTTTGCATAATACCGGTTAGAAATTCTTCTTTTAGCCGTTTGACGGATACGTTTGATAGCTGATTTGTGGTGTGCCATTTTCTTATTTCTTTTAAAAAGGACTGCAAATATAGCTTTACTTCCCTTATTTCCAAAAATCCTCTTAAAAAATCAACTTTATACCTAAAACAGCGTTAAAAGACCGAATAACCTTGCCACAAAGGGCACTAAGGAAATGCAAAAATAAGGGTAATCGTTGTTTTCTTTTTTCAAAACTTAGTGCTCTTTGTGCCTTTGTGGCAAAAAAAGTATTGGAATGGAGGGTTATGATGGTTTTGGGTTTTTGCTTCTTGTTGTTATGAATTACGTTTGCACTCAAATTTTTGGATTAAGAAATGGATAAATACACCTATCTGGCTAACGCTACCCCCGAATACCTGGAAAACCTGTATCGTGATTTTAAAAATAAACCCGATTCGGTTGACCCTGAATTCAGAAAGTTTTTTGAAGGCTTTGATTTTGCGCAGATTAACTACAACGGCAAGTCAACCACTGCCTCAACAGACGAGTGGAAGGTTTATGCCCTGATTGAAGGTTACAGAAGAAAGGGGCACCTGATTGCCCATACCAACCCCATTAAACCCCGTAAAGACCGCCATGCCGATCTTGCACTTGAAAATTTTGGGCTGAGCGATAAAGACCTGAACAGAAAATTTGCCATCGGCGCTGAAATCGGCTTGCCTAACGGCACTTTGAATGAAATTATTGCCAAGCTGAAGAAAATATATACTGAAAGCATTGGCTTTGAGTATGGTTATGTGAGGGTAAAGGAAGAGGTTGACTTTTTTAGAGAAAGGATTGAAAAAGGCACATCGGTAATAAACTATACTCCCGAAAAGAAAGAATATATACTGGGCAGACTGAACAAGGCGGTGGTTTTTGAAAAGTTTTTAGGTACCAAATACATTGGCGAAAAACGCTTTTCGCTGGAAGGCGGTGAAACTACGATACCGGGACTGGATGCCGTAATACAAACTGCTTCAAATATGGGCGTTGAAGAAGTGGTGATTGGGATGGCGCACCGGGGCCGGTTGAATGTGCTGGTGAATATTATGGGTAAAACCTACGAGGAAATTTTCAACGAATTTGAAGGCAATGCCTCTTTCGACCTTACCATGGGCGATGGGGATGTGAAATACCACCTCGGGTTCTCTTCGCAATACAAAACTGAAAACGGCAAATCGGTTTACATGAAACTGATGCCTAACCCATCGCACCTGGAAGCAGTGAACCCCATTGTTGAAGGGTTTACCCGGGCCAAGGCCGATGCAATTTATAAGTCGGACTACGATAAAATATTGCCCATACTGATACATGGCGATGCGGCAGTGGCCGGCCAGGGTATTATTTATGAGGTATTGCAAATGGCCAAGCTGAACGGTTATTATACCGGTGGTACTTTCCATTTTGTTATCAATAACCAGATTGGATTTACTACCGATTTTGACGAGGCGCGATCATCGGACTATTGCACGTCAATAGCTGCAACTATTGAAGCGCCGGTGTTACACGTTAACGGCGATGATATTGAGGCCACAGTTTTTGTTTGCGAACTGGCTGCTGAATACCGGCAGAAATTCAATAAGGATATTTTTGTGGATATGGTTTGTTACCGTAAGCACGGCCACAACGAAAGCGATGACCCTAAGTATACGCAGCCTTTGATGTATAAATTGATTGACGGGCATAAAAACCCGCGAGATATTTATTCAGAGCAGTTAATTAACGAAGGTGCAGTAACATCCGAAATTGCCAAACGCCAGGAAAAGGAATTCTGGGATTTTTTACAGCAACGGTTAGACCAGGTAAAACAACACCCGCTTCCATATCAGCCACAAAAAACCGAGTTGGCCTGGCAGCAATTGCGCAAGGCAACGATTCAGGATTTTCAGTCTTCGCCTGATACGTTTATTTCAAAAGAGACCGCTACAAAACTGGCTGAAGGCTTAAATAAATATCCGGATGGTTTTGTGCCTTTAAAAAAGGTGAAAAAATACCTGGATGACCGCAACAAGTTGATGCAGGAGCAGGGTAAATTAGATTGGCCTGCCGCAGAGTTAATGGCTTACGGTTCTATTTTGCTGGAAGGAAAAGATGTGCGTTTAAGTGGCGAAGATGTAAAGCGCGGAACTTTTACCCAGCGCCATGCAGTTATAACTGATGAAAATACCGATAAAGAATATTGCAGGCTTTGTAACCTGGGTAAAAAGCAGGGAAGGTTTTTTATTTATAACTCGCACCTGAGCGAATATGGGGTTTTAGGGTTTGAATATGGATACACCTTACCTCATCCTGAAGCGTTGGTTTTATGGGAAGCCCAGTACGGCGATTTTGCCAATGGGGCGCAAACAGTAATTGACCAGTTTATAGCTTCGGGCGAATCGAAGTGGCAGCGTAGTTCGGGATTAGTTTTGTTATTGCCACACGGATACGAAGGTCAGGGGCCTGAGCATTCAAGCGCAAGGCTTGAAAGGTATTTACAGATGTGCGCGGAAATGAATATGGTAGTGGTTAATATCAGCGACCCGGCCAACTTTTTCCATGCTTTAAGAAGACAAATGACCTGGCCTTTCCGCAAGCCTTTGATTGTGATGAGCCCTAAATCATTGCTGCGTCACCCAAGATGCGTGTCGCCGGTTGAAAATATTTTAAAGGGCGGATTCCAGGAGTTGATAGTGGACGAAGTTACCAGCAAAAAAGTGCGCAAAATTCTTTTCTGCAGCGGTAAAATATATTACGATTTGCTGGAAAGAAAAGAAAGGGATAAGCACGATGACGTAGTACTTGCCCGTGTAGAACAATTATATCCATTACCACAGGATAAAATGATTGCCCTGACTAAAAAATATCCGAAGGCCGAAGTTTGGTGGGTACAGGAAGAATCAGAAAACATGGGCGCATGGTATTTTGTGTTAGCCCGTTTGCATGAAAAATTACCAATGAAAGGCATTGCACGTAAAAACTCAGCATCAACAGCTACCGGCTTTAAAAAAGTACATTTACAGGAGCAGGAAGTTATATTGACAAGAGCATTTGAATAAATAGATTTTAGAACCAAGAGCTAAGAAGCAAGATTGAAACGGGCGCATATGAAATTGTCGTTTCAATTTTTTTGAGAGTTCTTTATTGCCGTCNNAAGGGTCTTTTGGCTAAAGCCGAGGGGGATTTTGATTATACCGTTGGCTTCAGCCAACGGCAATAAGGAAAAAAGTAGCGACAATTTGACATGCACCAGACTTAAACACGATTGGGTGGTTTTGTATTAAAAGCGAGGAGGTTTTCCGTTTCGGGCATAGTATTAAGTTAAGAGAATCCTGACCTCGGAGAGGTCAAAGCTTTGTAGAATTGCCCGTTAAGAAAAATTGCGACCCCAGAGGGGTCGAACTTTGAGTGACTAGATTAAAAAACAGAAATAGTGATTAACGACATTCAATAAAAAGATATGACAGAATTAAAAGTGCCCTCAGTTGCAGAATCTATCACCGAAGTAACTTTATCGAAGTACTTAGTGAAGGATGGAGATTACGTAGAGCTTGACCAGCCGGTTTGCGAACTGGAAACGGATAAAGCCAGTCAGGAAATACCCGCAACCATTGCCGGTGTTGTAAAATTTGTTGCTAAAGAAGGAGAGGACCTGAAAATAGGCGCCGTTATCTGCAATATCGACGAAAGCGCAGCTAAACCAGCTGAAACTAAAGCAGCAGAAGTAAAAGAAACAAAAGTTGAAAAGAAAGCTGATGTAAAAAAGCCTGCCGAAGTTAAGCAAACAACTGCACCGGTTGAAGAAAAACCGAAAACAGAAGAGAAGAAAGAAGAAACAAAACAAAGTTATGCCGCCAATACACCATCTCCGGCTGCAGAGAAGATATTGAGCGAAGGTGATGTGAAGGCAAAGGATGTAAAGAGCACTACCGGAGTTGGTGGAAGAATTACCAAAGAAGATGCTATAAACGCGGTAAGGGCAAAGGCTAACATGCCACAGAAAGAAGCATTTAGCAGAGGCGAACGTGTTGAGAAAATGAGCAGGTTGAGAAAGACAGTTTCTGAACGTTTGGTTTATTCCAAAAACTCAACCGCCATGCTTACCACTTTTAATGAAGTAGACATGACTGCTATAAACCAGATACGGGCTAAATACGGCGATGCGTTTAAGAAGAAGAATGAAGTGAGTCTGGGCATGATGAGCTTTTTTGCCAAAGCATGTTGTTTGGCTTTAGAGAAATTCCCATCGGTGAATGCTTATATTGAGGATGGTAATATTGTTTACCACGATTTCTGCGATATTTCTATTGCGGTTTCAACACCTAAAGGGCTAGTGGTACCGGTAATACGCAATGCTGAATCACTTTCGTTAGCTGGTATTGAAAAGAAGGTAAAAGAATTGGCCATTAAGGGCCGTGATGGCCAGCTTACTATGGATGAAATGACCGGTGGTACATTTACTATCTCTAACGGTGGGGTCTTTGGCTCTTTAATGAGTACCCCAATTATCAACCCTCCGCAATCTGCCATTTTAGGTATGCACAAAGTGCAGGACCGGGCTATGGTAATTGACGGAAAAGTTGAAGTGCGTCCTATGATGTATGTGGCCCTTAGTTACGACCACCGCATTATTGACGGAAAAGAATCGGTTAGCTTTTTAGTAGCCGTTAAGGATTTTCTGGAGAACCCGCACAAAATGTTGCTGGGTGCTGACCCAGTTGAATTATTAATTGAAATTTAAAACATTGTTGGATGTCAAATTATAACGTTGTTGTTATTGGCTCAGGCCCGGGTGGGTATATTGCTGCTATCAGGTGCGCGCAACTTGGTTTTAAAACTGCTATTGTTGAGAAATATGATGTGTTGGGCGGAACCTGCACCAATGTGGGTTGTATCCCTTCAAAGGCGTTGTTAGATTCATCGGAGCACTACCATAATGCTGAAAAAGCCTTTGCTGAGCACGGCATAAACACCACAGGCTTATCTATTGATTTTAAAAAGATGATTGACCGGAGGGGTAATGTGGTAAAGCAGAATAATGAAGGTATTGCCTACCTGATGAAGAAGAACAAAATTGATGTTATTACAGGCACTGCTTCTTTCGTTACAAAAAATAAAATTTCTGTTGCGGTAGGGAAAGGTGAGAAAACTGAAATAGAATCAGACAAGTTTATTATTGCCACCGGTAGCAAGCCAACCAAACTTCCGTTTATTGAAATTGACAAAAAACGGATTATTACTTCTACCGAAGCGCTGGTTCTAAATGAGGCGCCGAAACATTTAATCATTATTGGTGGTGGGGTGATAGGAGTTGAGCTGGGCTCGGTTTACCAGCGCCTGGGCGCCAAGGTTACGGTGATAGAATTTTTAGATAAGATAGTGGCCACCATGGATGAGGACATCAGCCGAGAAATGCTGCGTTTCCTGCGCAAAGATGGCATGGAGTTTTTGCTCTCGCATAAAGTTACCGGTGCTGTTGTAAACGGAAACGAAGTAACTGTATCGGCTGAAAATAAGAACGGAGAAAAGATAGAAATAAAAGGAGATTATTGTTTAGTCGCCGTTGGCCGCGCACCATATACGACTGGTCTTGGCTTAGAGAATGCCGGTGTTAAGCTGGATGAAAAGGGTAGAATTGAAGTAGATGGAAATCTGCAAACGAATGTGCCGGGTATATATGCCATTGGCGATGTAATTAAAGGCGCTATGCTTGCACACAAAGCAGAGGAAGAAGGTGCTTTTGTTGCTGAAACTATGGCTGGCCAAAAGCCGCACATTCATTATAATATGATACCCGGTGTTGCGTATACCTGGCCGGAAGCAGCAAGCGTAGGCGCTAACGAACAGGATTTGAAAAAGAATGGCGTGGCTTATAAATCCGGCAAGTTTCCATTCCGCGCATTGGGCCGTGCCCGCGCCAGTGGCGATTTGGATGGCTTTGTAAAAGTGCTTGCGGCTAAAGATACTGACGAAATATTAGGCGTACACATTGTAGGCGCCCGCGCCGCCGATTTAATTATTGAAGGCGTTGTGGCCATGGAATACCGTGCCAGCGCCGAGGATATATCACGCATGAGCCATCCGCACCCAACTTATACCGAAGCATTTAAAGAAGCCTGTTTGATTGCTACGGATAACAGGGCTTTGAATATGTAATTTATTAGTGCCATACAAGCACTTCTCCGCAGAGTCTCCCTTCCGAAGGTTGGGGACTCTGCGTTAAGGTAGACTGTTAACACGCAGAGTCCCCATTCCGCAGAGCCGGAAAGGGAGACTCTGCGAAGAAAGAATATAAATTTAGGCTCGTTATTCTTCTACCTTCAATCGCTGCCATTTATCGTACCAGCGGTCAACCTTTTTGTCGTTCACTTTTGTTATTACCCATTTATTTTTCGGGCTGCTAAGCTGGTAACTGATAACTCCGGTTCCTGAAAGGTTAAACTGATTTTTCAGGTTCAAACCTGCATTATCTGCAATCAGTTTGTTTAGTGTTTTTTCATCGGGCGCACTTGCGCTGTTGGCTACCATCATCAGGCCAATGTCTTTATCGGAATAAGTAAAGATGCTTAGTTGCAAGGCAGAAGAGTAGAAGGCTTTCCAGCTTCCTTTTTCAACTACAGGTTTGTATTGTGGAGGTATTACTACCGCTTGGTTTGCACAGGCAAAATTGCGGTAAACACCGGTGTTGTTCCATTTGGGCATTTTCCCTTTTCCGCATAGCCTGAAGCAACTATCGGCGTGCATTACTTTATCATTTAGTATTAAGATGGTTGGGTGGGCAGCCAGCTGAGATAATTTACCCCGTTGAACACCACCTGCGCTTAAAACATAGTTCGTTCCGCCGGTATAAATTTCAGGTGAGCCTTTTCGGCCGTGGCCTAACTTCGCAAAATAGCTTGTGTTTTTATTGAGTAATAATTTGGTTAATCCATCATTCAAATTGTAATTCAACAATAAGGTAATTAGACCATGTTGCCTTTCGCGGATAGGATAGGCAGCGTTGGTTTTACGGTTAACCAATACCCTAAGTATAGAGCTTATCGGGTCCCAATCAAATGAAGTATTAGATGCCCGCCACATTTGCCTTCTGTAAGGTGGATACCTGCTGAGGTTAATGCTGCTGAGCGAATATTCGTACACCAACTCATTTAGTAATTTATTAACGGCATGTTTTACGGTATCGGAATGAGCAAAAGAAAAAAGTGTGTTCATGGCCTGGAAAGAATACCCGGCATAAGGATTAGAGTTAAATTCATAAAAACCACCGCGGAATTTTTCGTCCAGATGATTGAGCATCCACTGTTCAATTCCATTTTTTTTATTGTCGAAAGCAAACGAGGTGTCGCCATGCTCGTGCAGCCACTGGTTTTTGAGGTAACGCGATACTTCGCCCATTAAAATATGGTTTTCCGTTTCACGTAATAATCTGCCGGTGCCGGGCATAATGGTATTGGGTTTCGCCCCGCTGTTTCCAATCAAAACATTTACAACGTGGTCGCGGGTTTCAGGATATAGTAATTCGGGTTTATCTCCAAAAAGGTACAGCAGGCTGCACCAGCTTATTTCGCTGAAATCATAATCGCCGCTTTTATGAAAAATACCGGTGCTTCCATGGCCGGCCCAGGGTTTAAGTTTTATAATGCTGGCATTTACCTGCTCAACCTCGCGTCCCTGCGCCAGTTTGGCTAAAAGTATTCGCACAAAATCCCGGTCTACAATTTCGTGCTTTTCGGGTATGGGCATACGGCTGTAAAACTCAATAATGCTGTCATTTTTATTGTATTTCGTTACCGCCGCCGGGATTGATGCACTGTAATCATAAACAGCTGCATTGGTTGTTATAGCACTTTTAAAATGCCGGGTTAATTTATTAGGCCCAAAATAATAGGTGCATGACGACATGCCGCTTAGTACAAAAACGCATACTAAAAATTTCAAGGCAAAATTATCAGGCATCTTCATCACATTTTGCATGGAAGGTTATTTATTGTTGGTTGAGCGAATGCCATGGTCAATTTCATATCGCAGGCCAAATTGAATAAACATACCGATGGCATAAGGCCTGCTCTTTTTCACCGCTCGTTTAAAATAATAATCCTTATTACCGATGCAGGTGGCGCTGCATACATTTTGCGGGGTAAGATATTTTTCAGATACCGGCACTAAGCTGTATTGCCGCAATCCTTTGTAAGCCAGGGTAACACTATTGCTATATGCAGTGTCATTAACAATTCCCATTCGCAAAGCAGCTTCTATGCCATAGGCAAACATGGCGGTGCATGAGCTTTCAATAAAATTTTCAGGGTCTTTGTTTCTTACCGGTAACTGGTACCAGTGCCCGGTTTTTTTATCCTGCAATTGGGGCAGGTGTTGAATCATTTCTTTCAGGTAGCCTGCCAGCTCTTTCCAGTAAGGGTCGCTTTTGGGTATAGTTTCAAGGGCATCTGAAAGGGTTACTATAATCCAACCATTTCCGCGGCCCCACATTTCCGCACTTCGTCCTGTAACTTTATCCGGCCAATGTCTTTGGCTGAAAATGGTTACATGGTTTTTGTTATCGCCATCCCAGCCATGGTACCAGAGGCCATAATCTTTATCCAGCAGTTTTTCTCTATGTAAACGAATTTGTTTAACCAGTTCATCCAGGTATTTTTTATCGCCGGTGGCCTGGTACATACCCAGCAAAAACTGGCCTATCATAAAAATGGTATCGTCCCAGTACTCGGTGAACAAGGCGATATGCGAAACGCCACCTTCCTTTGTGCGCCGTATTTTCAGATATCCGGCGTAAATTTTATCGGCGCGTTTTTTGTATTTTTCATCTTTGGTTACCCGGTATAAAAATGCCAGGCCAAGGCCTGAAGCTACATCGTTGGGCGTGTGTCCGTTGGCAACAATGCGGGTGTTATCCATGGCGGTTTTAATGTAACTGAGGTAAACATCTTTTTGCGCTGATGCGTTCAGGTCGTACTCTTTTACAAAGGTGTTCAGCAACGCAGCATCAGTCCACAGCCACATATATTTTTTAGCGGGCAGGTAAGATTGACGGGCATAATTATCTAAAGTATCTACCCAGGTTTGACTAAAGCCGGGCAATGCAAACAAGCAAAAAGCGAATGGTAGATATGGCATGAAGGTTCTTAGCATTTATCTGCATCTGGTTAATTATAATTACTTTTCACGCAGGTGCATTACAATGATAAGGATATTGAAAAGAAGGATAAAGGTTTATGCGAATCATTTTTACAGCGATACTATTAGCATTAGGAAATTATGGGGCCTATGCCCGTCCGCCACAGGACTCAACCATCCATGCGCCTGCTATGGTATTGGTTGAAGGTGGTACTTTTAAAATGGGTAGTGCAAACGGATTGAAAAATGAACAACCGGTTCATTCCATTACTTTAAAAAGCTTTTACATAGGGCAATATGAGGTAACCCAAACTTTTTGGCAGCAGGTGATGGGCAATCAACCTGCTCATTTTGCCGGTTGTAGCAGCTGTCCGGTTGAGGATGTTACTCCTGAACAGATCCGGATATTTATATCCAAACTCAATCAACTAACCGGTAAGCATTACCGCTTGCCCACCGAAGCAGAGTGGGAATATGCTGCTTTAGGTGGAAATAAAAGCAAGGGTTACAAATACAGCGGAAGTAACAGTACGGACGAAGTGGCCTGGTTTAAAGATAACTCGGAAAGCAAAACCCATCCGGTGGGGCAGAAGAAACCCAACGAACTGGGCATTTATGATATGAGCGGAAACGTATGGGAATTGTGTGCCGATTGGTTTGATAATAAATACTATAAAAAAAGCACCGCATCAAATCCGCTAAACAATAAAAAAGCTACTCACCGGGTTATGCGTGGCGGCTCGTGGCGAAGCCCGAAAGAGCGCTGCTATTCAAAAGCACGTAACCGGAACATCAGCGACCATCACAAACAAAACGGCGGTTTCCGACTGGCGCTGGACGAATGACCAGTGAACCGGTAATGATGTTATTTCTAACAATGAAGCCAATATTTTCATCCGTTTTGCGTATAGGTTTTTCACGGTTCAGAGAATTTTTCTATCATTGAAAACGTAATTTAACCTATAACCCCCAATATGCTATGAGTAAAACCGTAACTGAAGAGAACATATTGACCCGTTTTTTAGTGCCTGTTTTTTTGGTTTTTGTTTGCCCTCCGTTTGCTATGCTGATGTGGCATGTAAATGTTAACCTGGATGGCTCGTTTGCAAAATTATATAATGAGTTGGTTGCAAATGGCTTGTTAAGTGTAATTACCAACGTTTGGTGGGCGCATTTTTTTGGTTCGGCCGTGGCCTGGAAAATGATAGGCATTTTTGCGGGCTTACAATTGCTGTTGATGCGCATTTTACCTGGCAAAAAATTTACCGGAACAATTACCCCCATGGGTAACCTGCCTGTGTATAAGGATAACGGCCTGGCTTCGTACATCATCACCTTTGCTTTGTTTTTTGGCTGTTCGCTGGGCTTAGGTTGGTTTGAACCATCCATTGTATACGACAACTTTGGCGATATTTTGGGAGCTTTAAATTTTACTGCACTTGGTTTTTGCCTGCTGCTTTACTTTAAAGGCAGATTCGCCCCCTCCTCAACCGATAATGGCTCAACCGGTAATTTTCTGTTCGATTATTATTGGGGCACAGAATTGTATCCGCGCATTTTAGGCTGGGATGTAAAGCAATTTACCAATTGCCGTTTTGGTATGACCGGTTGGGCTATTGCGGTTACTTCATTTGCTTTTGCACAGGCGCATATTTATGGTAAAGCGGACTGGTCTATCATTATTTCCGCAGCGCTGATTGTTATTTACCTGTTTAAATTTTTTATCTGGGAGTCGGGCTATATGCGCTCTATGGATATTATTGTTGACCGTGCAGGCTTTTACATTTGCTGGGGATGTTTGGTTTGGGTACCTGCCGTTTACACCAGCCCGGTTATGTTTATGGTGAAGCATCCGGTGGGCTTACCTTTGTGGGCAGCTGCCTTGATTTTTGCCGGTGGCCTGGGTTCCATATTTCTCAATTACTGGGCCGACAGGCAAAGGCAGGTGGTGCGTTCCACCAACGGGAAAACTACAATCTGGGGCGAAGAGCCGGTATTGATACACGCCCATTATACAACTGAAACCGGTGAGAAAAAGAAGAACCTTTTGCTGGCATCTGGTTTTTGGGGCATTAGTAGTCACTTTCACTATGTGCCCGAAATTATGTCCGCCTTTTTTTGGAGTTGCGCTACGGGATTCTCGTTTTTCGCGCCTTTCTTCTATGTTATTTTTCTTACCATATTGTTAACCCACCGGGCTTTCCGGGATGAAGCTAAATGCAGCAAAAAATACGGTGAGTATTGGGAAGAATACCGGGAGTTGGTTCCTTATAAGATTATACCGGGGGTGATTTGATATAAATCCAACTGAAATTATTTTTTCCAATTGGCTATTTGCAAACCATTAACTCTTTTAAAATGATCTGTGTTATTGGTAATCAATTGCATTTGATTTGCTATGGCAATACCTGCAATTAACGTGTCCGTATGACCTATTTCCGCTCCTTTTTTTCTCAATTTGGCTTGAATCGTTGCTGAAACTCTTACTGTCCTCAGCGTTAAAGGAATCACATTATTGAACTCCACAAATTTTTCAAATTTCGCTAATTGCTTTTTGGCATCCTTATACAAAAGGCCATTCAGTATTTCGTAATAAGTAATTATACTCAGGTTGATAATGCCAAATTCCTTCAAATGTTCCTCGAATCTGGCAATTACCTTTGGATTACCTCTCAAAAATTCCGATAGAATATCGGTATCTACCATTGAAAGTTTCATAAATCAAAATCTCTGTCAAAAAGCTTCGTTCTTGTTTTTATTGTTTCATTTATGAAACCAGAGTAAGAATTGCCATCCATATCAGCAAATGCCCCTCCGAAGGAAAGGATTTTTTTTCGCTGTGATTCGGTGTTCTTTGCCTTTGGTGTTAGCGAGTGAACAAATTGATATAGCTCTTCCAACCTATCGGCAGGAACATCTTTCATTTCTTTTAATATGGAATTACGGTTAAACATTACTGTAACGGATTTATTTCAAAGATAATGAAAACCCGGTTCATTATTTTGGTATGTCATGGAAGAATTGTGTATTTATCCGGGGCCTGAGAGAGTCATAGATTTGCCAACTTTTAAAAAGTTGCCAAATCTGGATGCTTAGGCTAAATTTACCTTCCTATGTCTAACACTGCTACAGCCCCAAACCCGGTAAACAGTTTACCGCCCTCCCCCAAAAAAGCACACTGGTTTTTTGGTAATGTCTGGTACCTGCTTAAAGGGCCTATTGATTATTTGAAGGAATGTTCTGAGCAGTTTAACGGTATATTCAGGCTTACTTCGCGTTTTCTTAAAATGGTGGTTGTTACCGAGCCCGAATATGTAAAGCATATTATGCAGGATAATAACAGGAACTATACCAAGTGGTTTAAGAATGACGTGCTGGAGTTGATACTGGGCCATGGCTTGCTGACCAGCGAAGGGGATTTCTGGCGTAAGCAAAGGCGGCTTGCACAGCCTGCTTTTCATAAAGAGCGCCTTGCCAGGATGGTGGATACCATGGTAAACTGCACCCAAAAGCAAATAGAAAAATTAGAACAGTTGCCCGGTAAAAAGAACCTGGATATTAGTAAAGAAATGATGGAGCTTACTTTGAACATTGTTGCCGAGGCTATGTTCAGCAGTGAAGTAAAGGGAGCAATTGATGTGGTAAGCCACGAAATTGAAGAGGTAAGTGTTATGGCTACTGCACGGTTTAATAATCCACTCAGATTGCCTATCCGGTACCCTACCCCTGCCAATTTGCGCGAAAGAAAATCAATTAAAAACTTAGATGATGTATTGAACCCTATCATCAGGGAGAGGCGGAAAAGCACTGAGCATTTTGACGACTTATTAGCCATGCTAATGGAAGCCAAGGATGAAGACACAGGCGAGCAGATGAATGACCGGCAGCTGCGGGATGAAACCATGACCATATTTTTAGCCGGACATGAAACCACCGCACTGGCCCTTAGCTGGCTCTGGTATTTGCTGGATAATAACCCGGTGCCGGCGCAAAAGCTTTATGATGAAATTGACGCGGTAACACAGGGACGCACACCTACACTTGAGGATTTGCAACGCATGCCATATACCCGCATGGTTATGGACGAATCGTTGCGGCTTTACCCGCCTGCGTGGCTGATTATGCGCGAGAACATAGAGGACGATGAGGTCGGCGGCTACCGGATTGTAAAGGGCACTACGGTGCTTATACCTGTATATACCATCCACCACGACCCCCGTTTATGGGATGAGCCTGAGGCTTTTAGGCCGGAGAGATTTAGTAAAGAGAACGCAAAAAGCCATCACCGGTTTGCTTATTTCCCTTTTGGTGGAGGCCCCAGGCAATGTATTGGCAACAATTTTGCCTTAATGGAAATGCAGCTGATTATTGTAATGATGTTACAGAAATTCAGGTTTAAAGTAAGTGCCGGGTTTATGCCTGAAATGCACCCCATGGTTACTTTACGGATGAAAAACGGGATGAGAATGGATATTGAAAGACGCACATAGAAGCTGTTTAAAATTAAAGAAAAGAAATACCGGTTAACACAAAGCACACAAAGNNTTGTGCTCTTTGTGTTAAATTGCGTTTGGATTTAGTTTTAAACAGCTTCTTAGCACCGGAGGCAAATTTGACAACTTTCAAAAGTTGCCAAATCTTAATCCGTAATCTTAACGATTTCTTTAATCTGGTTTGATAAAAATTTCCTTTATTGCATATGTGTTTTAGTGCATGAAAAAGAAATTATTGCTTACCGGTGCTTCCGGATTTTTAGGGTATCATATATTAAGGGTGTTTGCCCGTGATTGGGAGATATATGGCATTGGCAACGCTAAAACTTTTGATTTTGCCGGCGCCACTGCTATTAAATGCGATATTACCAACTACATTGAACTGGGCAATTTTATGGATGATATTGAGCCTGATGCGGTTATTCATACTGCTGCCATTGCAGATGCCAATTTTTGTCAGCAAAATCCTGATTTGTCGTATAGTGTGAATGTAGATGCAAGTAAGAACCTGGCCGGTATTTGCTGCGATTTTCAGATACCTTTTGTTTTTACCTCAACCGACCTGGTGTTTGACGGCAAAAAAGGTATGTATCAGGAGGAAGATGAAAAAAGCCCGGTAAGTGTTTACGGGGAGCAAAAAGCGAAAGCCGAAGATGAGATATTGAAAATATATCCTGAATCAACCGTGTTCCGGTTGCCCATTATGTTCGGTTACCCCCAGGCAAGCACAGGTAACTATTTGCATAATTTTTTGAACCAGGTTAACAACCGGCAGGTGGCTAATTTGTTTAATGATGAGTACCGGAGCGTTTGCGGAGCAAAAAGTATAAGCGAAGGAATATTGCAGCTGTTGGGGAAAAGTTCGGGCGTGGTGCACCTGGCAGGGAAAGAAAGGCTATCGAGATATGATTTTGGGATGAAGGCGGTGGCTGCTTTTGGTTTAGACCCTGCTTTTGTAAAGGAAAGCAGCCAAAAGGAGATGAAGAGTGCGGCGCCCCGCCCTGCAGATGTTTCTTTAAATATAAATAAAGCTATAAATTTAGGGTTCCTCCCATTGAGCGTTCATGAAGAACTGGAGCAGATTGTAAACGGAAAATATTTTTAAGTGAAACGGTTATTACTGATTATATCCTTAATGGTTTTACGTGTGTATATGTACGCACAGGGCGAAAGCCTGCTCAAACCCGGAAGGATAGTCTTTTATAACGTTGAGAATTTTTTTGATACCATCAAAGACCCGGTGGGGCATGATGAAGAATTTTTGCCCACTTCAAAAGCGAAATGGGATACCAAAAAATACCAGGTTAAGCTTGAACATATATCTAAAGTACTGGCTGCACTTTTTGATTCTATTCAGCCAATTGCCATCGGGCTTTCGGAGATAGAGACACGGGGTGTGCTGGAAGACCTGATAGCACAACCGGCCCTGCAAAAATTTAACTTCGGTATCATCCACCACGACTCGCCCGATGAGCGGGGAATTGATGTAGCCCTGTTGTATAATAAGGATGTAATTGAAGAAGTGTTTGATGCTTTTTTAAGGGTGAAATTTTCGTTTGATACCCTCGATAAAACCCGCGATATCGTTTATTTTAAAGGCTATATGACTGAGGAATTCCCTGTTTACTTTTTTGTTAACCACTGGACCAGCCGCCGCGCCGCCAATGGCGATAGTGAAAAAAAGAGAATGACCGAGGCCATGATTCTGAAAGCAAAAATTGAAGACATTTATAAAGGCGAGCCGTTTGCACGCATTGTGGTAATGGGCGATTTGAATGACAACCCCGATGATAAAAGCCCGGAATACCTGGTATCGGGCAGATATAAATACCCGTTGAGCGAAAACCTGGTAAACCTGATGCGGCTACCACAATCGCGGCATGAATTTACTTTAAAATACCGCGACCAGAATGATGTGTTCGACCAGTTCATCGTTTCAAAAAACCTGCTTACTTCCGAGAGCCCTTATTACGTTAAAAATTCGGCTGCACATATTTTTAAGCCGCTTTGGATAATGCACGAGAGTGATAAATATGGTATGGTGCCTAACCGCACGTATGTGGGCAATTTATGGGTTGGGGGCTATTCAGATCATTTACCTGTTTATATAGATATTTGTTTTCACTGAAAAGCGCTCTGAAAGCTATCTCAGGCAGGATATTCAAAATAATTCCGCTCTGTTTCCCAAAGGCGCACTTTGAGGTCGTATTTTTCGGGTAATTTTTTGCGCAGCAGGTGATAAATAACTACCACAATATTTTCGCCGGTAGGATTTAAGTGGCTGAATTCGGCGCAATCGAGGTTTAGGTTGCGGTGGTCGAAACGTTCGGTTACTTCTTCATTAATCAGATCGTTCAATAGTTTCAAATCAATAACATATCCGGTTTCGGGGTCAATTTCACCAACCACCTTTACATCCAGCCGGTAGTTATGCCCGTGGTAATGCGGGTTTGCGCAAAGGCCGAAAACCTCTTTATTTTTTTCATCGCTCCAGTCTTTACGAAAAAGGCGGTGTGCGGCGTTAAAGGTTACTTTACGAAAAGCAGCTACTCTGTTTGACATCTTTAATTAGATTATAGGTACAAGAATTGAGATTTAAGACGGGGCAAATTTCGGAAATACAAATGAAGGGGGCGCTGATTTTTTATGATGATTATGATTAATGCCCATGAGCATTAGTAGAATATTCAAAAACCGGAAGATAATAGCTCCGCGTTTTAGTGCTTGTTGCACAACTCAATACAGGCCTCTCCCGACCGGCACTTCGTGCGGTCACCCTCTCCATTCTTCGAATAGAGAGGGCAATACAACGTTAAGGGCATATATCCCTCTCTATCGCTTGCGATGGAGGGTCGACAAGCGAAGCGATGTCGGGGAGAGGCCTGTATT
>PMXD01000003.1 GCA_003165895.1 Bacteroidota bacterium
GGCCCAGGTTGTTCAGTTAGCTCAGTTATACGATAGCTACGCTGCCAATTCCGGGTCTGGCGCTTCAGGTTATGTTTCTCAATTACTGGTTTCTCAAAATTATTTAAACGTTTTCTAAAAAAAATCAAACAATGGCTACAACTTATTATCAACCTGGGGTATATATACAGGAAATAGATACCCCGCAAGTTCAAATCCAATCGGCTCCAACCGCTATACCGGCTTTTTGCGGATATACGCAAATGGCCGAGGCGCTAACACCTGGGGATCTTATCCAGGTACCTATACTTATAACATCTCTTTTGGATTATGTGCAGTACTTTGGCTTGGGGCCTGGGCCTTCGGTTACTGAAATAATACTTGACAGCAACAACAATTTCGTTTCTGCTGATGTTATTATTCCATATAAAATGTATGATGTTATTAATCTATTTTATCTTAATGGCGGAGGCAATGCCTATGTGGTAAGTGCTGGCATATTTCCAGTTGCCTCACCATCGGTTGATGATTTTTTGGGCAACGGAACGCTTGCCAATCAGGGATGCCTGGCCCCTCTTGCAAAGCTTCAGGACCCTACACTGTTGGTTTTTCCAGACAATGGATTATTGGGCCCGGATTGGTTCGTAGTATATCAAGCTGCTTTGCAGCAATGTGCTACAGTGCAAAGCACTTTTGGTATTTTTGATTTTTATTATAATGAAACCGAACAGAACTCCAGTTATCAAACTACTCCTCCTATTATTTACAACTATACCAATGAGGTTAATGCTTTCAGGACTCTTTTGGGCATGAACAACCTTAATTATGCTGCTGTATATGGGCCTTGGATTGGTGTTCTTCCCTCACAAAGTATCTCTTTTTCACAGGTTCAGAATATATATGCAGGCGGGGTACCAATATCATCATTAATATCTTTGACATCAAATGCTAACATAATATCTGCTATTACCAGCCTGGAACAATTAGTATCTGATATTGGAACAATTAATACTCGTACCGCTGGCATCATAACTACAGTGGAGGGAACCATCAGTCCTGTTATCCCCGGAGGTCCTTTACTTACGCTTAATCCGCCACCACCGCCTTTTACCAGCCTTAGCGCTTTCTATTCTTATCTTCAAAGTCTGTTGAGTCAGTCTGTTCTTGTTCCGAATAGCGGCATTGAATATATATTTAATTTTATTTATAATATTGCACTAGAAATTCAAAGCTATGTAGCGACTTCTGGTGGTTTGGAGAATGCGGCGTTGACAGGTTACATAAACAATCCCTCAACTAATGCAAATCCGGGACTAATATCTTCTCAATTTAGTCCTTTATTCAAGAAATTGGTAGAACTGGAATACTTGATTGTTGATACTACTGGTAACCCACTTTCACAATCAATTGGGACCTTCAGTTTTACTTTGATTACAACAAGTGCTTCTACTGCTGCCCTAGTACAAATAACAGTTGGAGGTACCGTAGTGGCCACAAACCCATCCGCATATGTTCCTTTAGGTACGTTGACAACGAGCCAGTTAATAACTCTACTTAATTCCCTGACACCTGTGCCTAACACAGGATATACACTTCAATTTTCAAGTTTGTCTGCGGCGGTTACAATAACGGCTCCTGTTGGCTCTGCACCAACAGGGTCAGTGGATCTAGTAGTCCTTGGAAATCCCACCGCAGCTACTGGTGGTCCTTTTGCCGGTTATGTTCCATATCATAAACAACTCCCAACTACATTATCAACTGGTCCGATTGATCCAACGTGGGGTATTACCTTTTCTGATACTACGGCAGCAACCACTCCAGTTTTTGGAATAACCAGTGCATATGCCAATGCGCAAGCGGTTTTAACAGCGGCAAATTCGACTATAAATCAAATCATAGTACAGTACGGCGACATTCTTTCCCAGGCACAATCCATGCAATCTACCCAACAAACTCAGTTAGCTATTATCTTTCCCGTTTATGCTGCAATAGTTAATGGTATTAATAGTACTCCTATCGCACTACCTCCTTCTGGCGCAATGGCAGGCATTTATGCTTATGTGGATAACAGTCTCGGCGTTTGGAAAGCTCCCGCCAATGTAAGTATTGACGGAGTAGTTGAACCTGACTGGAACTTTGCCAGCACGGAATATGATGATATGAACGTGGATTTAAACGCGGGCAAATCAATTAACGCCATCAGGGCATTTACCGGTAAAGGCACTTTGGTATGGGGCGCCCGTACTTTGGCTGGCAATGACCTTAACTGGCGCTATATAAGTGTGCGCAGGTTCTTTATTATGGTTGAGCAGGCCGTAAAAGATGCCTTGGGCGCCTATGTATTTGAGCCGAACGATGCTAATACCTGGGCTATAGTTACAGCCGAGGTAAGCAATTACCTGTTTACGCTATACAGAGCAGGGGCTTTAATGGGCACTACGCCCGCACAGGCATATTCAGTACAGTGTGGGCTGGGGACTACAATGACTGCCCAGGATATTCTGAATGGCAACATGATTGTTGTAATCGGTATGGCAGTAGTTCGTCCGGCTGAGTTCATTATCCTGCAGTTTACGCAGAATGTACTGCCACAGGGAAATTAGTTGAATCTGTTAACCATTTAATTAATAATTAAAAATAAAATAATATGGCAAATAGCAATGTATATCCACTCGCAAAGTTTCACTTCAAGGTTGAGTGGGGTGGGGCAAGGGCCGGCTTTCAGGATGTGAGCGGCGTTGAGGAGACGACAGACGTAATAGAGTACCGCGAAGGCACTACCAATGTTTACACCAAAATAAAAATGCCGGGGCTTATAAAATACGGCAACGTAACCCTTAAACGGGGTATAGTTACAGGTGATTTTGACGAATCGAACTGGTTTTCAGCCACGGTGGGCACTACGCCTGTTCGCCGCACAGTTAAAATAATGATGCTGGACGATACCGGCTCTACTGTCGTTACCTGGACTTTACAGAATGCGTTTCCGGCAAGCTACAAATTTACCGAGTTAAATGCGGTGGGTAATGAGGTAGCTATTGAAACGCTTGAATTGGCCCATGAAGGAATACTAAGATCATAACAAATGGCAGGAACTACACCAACCGCTGGCGGGTATTACCCGCCAGCCGGTTTTCACTTTAGGGTAAGGTTTTTAGGTATACAGGGCGATAACGAAATGCGTTTTCAATCTGTGTCGGGCCTTAAGGCCGATATAGAGATGGAAACGTATAAAGAGGGCGGCAACAACATGTTTGAGTACCAGTTGCCCGTGCGCGTTAAGTTTTCAGATATATCGCTAAAGCGGGGCTTGCTGGTTGGTTCTCTTGTTACTGATTGGTTATTAGTTGCATTCAACACCTTTACGTTCCTGCCTATGGACCTTACCATTGAGTTGCTGAATGACCAGGGCACCCCGCTTATGGGTTGGATGTTGATGGGGGCGCTGCCCAAAAGCTGGTCTATTTCAGATTTCGATGCAGAAAACAGCAGGGTTGTAATTGAACAAATAGATTTGGTAGTCAGGGAGTTTTTAATTCTGTAAAAAGTTTGTTATGCCGCTGGAAATTAAACAAATGTATATAAATATAAATGTGAGCGGCGGTAAATCTTCCACTGGCCGGCAGAAAGATGATAACGATGACGACAATGATGATGGTGATGATAATGCGAAAAAGCAATCGGACGCCGGCATGGATCAGGGTGCCGCTGTTCAGGAATGTGTAGATGCTGTTTTGGAAATTTTGAATAATAAAAAAGAACGTTGATTAACCAGTTATATCTATGTTACCATCAATTCCGGGCGGTTTAGTTAAACTTATGATTCTGTCGTACAGCGATTCGGGTCTAAGTACTTCTAACGGCCCTCCTTATATCACCTTGATTAATCCGGCTGGTTTTAAAATTGGGCATAAGGTTACATATAGTCATAAAACCCAGGGTATGGGGCAAACTCCTCAACCTCTGTTGTATCTAAACACGTGTCCTTCAATTTTAAACTTTGATTTTTTATTTGATACCACAGGTGCAATTGTCGATCTCAATCCGGGCGCGGTATTTGAGCCATTAGATCAGCAGATTAATGATTTTTTCGATTATACGTTTAACTTTTCGGGTGAAACGCATCGGATACCTTTTTTGCAAATTATATGGGGCCCGACAATATTTACCGGAACATTTACGAATATAACTGTAGAGTATAAATTGGTTGACCCTACCGGTACACCCATCAGGGCAGTTTTACACTGCCGTTTTAAAGAAAGCCCGCCCAACTCGGTTCAGGCCGATACGCAAATGTCGTCGCCCGATTTAACTCATTCGCGGGTGGTGGTGGCCGGCGATACGCTACCGCTGCTTTGTAATGAGATTTACCAGGATGCATCCTATTATGTACAAGTGGCACAGGTAAACAACCTGGCCAATTTCAGAAAACTGCAGGTGGGCAGTACTATTTATTTTCCGCCATTAGATTAAGTAAAAATTATGTCAACCGCAAGTACCGATAATGCAATTTTGACCTTTACTGTTACCGCTAACGGTAATGTGCTGCCAACCACGTATGCTATTCTGTCTGTTGCGGTTAATAAAGAGGTTAACCGCATAGCCAGCGCTGTAATTGTTATTGCCGATGGCAACGCTGCCGGGCAGGATTTTGACATCAGTGATACAGGTGATTTAATTCCCGGGAACACGATAGAAATTGACGCTGGCTATGACGGCGGTTCGGATTCTATTTTTCAGGGAGTGATTATAAAGCATTCAATAAAAATAAAAAGGAACTATTCGGTCCTTGTTATAGAGTGCCGCGACACAGCGGTTCAAATGACCACCGTTAAAAATAATATGTATTACAGTCAGGTAGCCGATAGCGATGTAATATCACAGTTGCTGAGTAACTATAGCAGCATTACGCCTGATGTAAGTTCCACAAGTGTGCAGCATGAGGAGTTGGTGCAATACAATTGCACCGATTGGGATTTTATGCTTTGTCGTGCAGACGTTAACGGCATGTTCTGTTTTAATGAAGACGGGCAGGTTACCATTGCCGCCCCCAATTTTTCGGGCCAACCAACCTTTACAGCAACTTTTGGCATTAATATTTTGGAGTTTGATGCAGAGATAGACAACCGGCTACAACCAACCGGCGTTACCGCTACATCATGGGATTATAGCCAACAGAATTTGATATCGGGTGTAGATGCTAATGACCCCGGCGCCACTACGCCAGGGAACCTGAGCGCTTCAACTCTTGCATCGGAAGTTGCCAGTACCGAAATACAATTGGCGCACAGCGGCCTTATACCGCAGGATGAACTACAGAACTGGGCTAATTCAAAATTGCTGAAGAGCAGGCTGGCAAAAGTACGAGGCAGTGTAACTGTAATGGGTACTTCGGATGTAAGCCTGGGTGACATTATTACACTGGACGGTGTTGGCGCCCGGTTTAACGGCAATGCTTATGCAACCGGTATACGCCACACAATTGAGGATGGGGCCTGGCTAACCACCCTTCAGTTTGGTATTGACCCCGAGTGGTTTGCTTACAGTTATGACATAAGAACAAATGATGCATACACATTATTGCCGGGCCTTCAGGGCCTGCATATAGGTACCGTAACCCAGTTGGAAAATGACCCAACCGGTGATAACCGGATACAGGTACGGATACCCATTATAAGTAATAATGATGACGGCGTATGGAGCCGTATCGCCCTGCTGGATGCGGGAAATAACCGGGGCTCATTTTTTATGCCCGAAATTAACGATGAGGTAATTGTTGGGTTTATCAATAATGACCCACGGCAGTCGGTTGTGCTGGGTATGCTGAACAGCAGTGCTAATCCTGCGCCGCTTACCGCAAGTAATCAAAACGATCAGAAGGGGTTCTTTACCCGTAGTAACATTCAGATACTTTTTGACGATGGTAAAAAGAATGTGCTGTTGCAAACCCCGGGAGGCAACCAGACCTTTTGGGATGATAACGGACAACAAATTGTAATACAGGATCAGAATAACAACCAGATTACGATGAACCAGCAAGGCATTTCAATACAGGATACCAACAATAATCAAATAACAATGGATAACAGCGGCATCTCCATTCAAAGTCAGAACGATTTAACGCTGCAGGCACAAGGCGACGTAAAAATAAGTGGTGTGAATATTTCGATAAGTGCAAGTGCCCAGATGAAGGCGGAAGGGCAAGCCGGGGGACAAGTTTCATCAAGCGGAAATATGGTTATACAAGGAGCCATGGTTCAAATAAATTAAATAATAAAAGTTATGCCATCAGCAGCAAGAATTACAGACATGCATACCTGCCCTATGTTTACCGGACCGGTGCCACATGTTGGTGGGCCGGTAATGCCACCGGGGTGCACAACAGTAACAATAGGAGGGATGACCGCAGCACGTGTAGGCGATATGTGTATGTGCACCGGCCCCATTGATACCATCATTAATGGCTCATCAACGGTGATGATAGGAAAGATGCCGGCGGCCAGAATGGGTGACCCCACAGCACACGGCGGTACAATTATTCTGGGTTCACCAACTGTTATGATAGGGGGATAAAACAAACGAATATGGCAACAACAGCAAGCAATTTTACTTATGTAGGCACCGGATGGAGTTTCCCGCCCTGTTTTAACAACTTGCAGGGAGGAGTGAATATGGTGACAGGCTACACCGACATTAACGAAAGTTTGTGGATATTGCTGAATACAGCGAAAGGCGAAAGGGTAATGCTTACGGGCTACGGTTGCGATTTGCGGCAATGGCTCTTTCAACCTATGAACAGCAGTAACATTGCCATTATAAAGGATACTGTGCAACGCGCTATTAATCTCTACGAGTCCAGGATCGCGGTGAATGTGATTAATGTCCTGACAGACCAATTGGCAAATGGCGTTTTGATGATTACCATTGATTATACTTTGCGGACAACAAATTCCAGGTACAACGTCGTTTTTCCGTTCTACATCACTGAAGCTACTGATATAGGAGCTTTGGGTATAGGCCTTTAAATGAAAGAAATGTGTTCTGTTAAGACAGATGTAAATTAAATTATTTATCATGAGTGTAGTATTCACAGGTTCGGGCACCCCTACAATGGAAACTTGTGCGGACAAGGTAAACCCCCTGGTACTTGGAGGAACGAATCAACTGGACCGTTACCTGGCCCAATTGGACCCTGCTTATATTGCCGTGAACGAAAAGTCGCAGGAGCAGTGGCTCACTTTTACTGCTAATATGGCAGAATGCCTTAATTACTATAACGCACAGAACAATATTGATGGAACATGGTCGGCATTTTTTAGCCAGCCACTGGTAAGCTACGCCAGGCTTTCGCTACAGGATACCATAGCCATACAAACCTACTTTAGTGATTTGCTGGCCATTTTGCAATCCCCCGAAGAAGCGGCATATACCCCACAGCAAAGAATGGATGCTTTTACTACCATTTGCTTTAGCATTTTTACCTTGTGTTTGTTTATTGATGGGCAGCTTGCTTCCACTTCACCTGATTCGGATTATAACAACAGTCTTTCAAACCTGGTAGCCAATAAACTGAAGCAACCTTTAGCTAAGCTTATTTCCTATTACCTGGGGGCAGGGGCGTTTGGAATACAGGGGAACCTTTCCACTTTGGTGCCGCCCATTCCTTTGTTTGGTGCCCAGGTGTTGACTCCGTCTGCTTTGTGTGGAGTGTCTCTCAGTTCAAGTGCCTGGTTTTCGCCTAGTCCCGGTTTTGCCGCTTATCTTGCCGGCCTTAATCCTGACGTAAGCATTTTTACCAATGCCTTTCCCCCAGTGCCCCCTGACCCTTCAAACCCACCATTGTATGCGCAACAAGTATGGCGCAGTTTTTTACGTGCGTCTATGCATAACCTCTTTACATCAATTGTTAATACTTTTATATACGCCTGCACCTATATTCAGCAGTTAAATGCCCAGGCATTTACTACCACGCTCAGCAACGGCCAGCTTCCTCCGCACCTGTGCCTGTACTTTACCTTTTTAACTATGCTGGAGCAATCGCAAAACGATCTGAACGGGTTTACCCAGCGCCACCTTAATTTCTTTTATGAAAATGTGTTACAACTGGGGCCTTTACCGGCTCAGCCTAACCAGGCGCATGTAACAGTGCAGATAGCCAAAAATATGCCCGAATATATTATCCCTGCGGGGTCGCTATTCAATGCAGGTAAAGACGATACAGGCGTAAATGTATCTTATTCCTTACTTGAGGGTACTGTTTTTAACCAGGCAACCGTAGCTGCGTTACAAAGTTTTTATATCGGAGGGTCATCACTTAACGGGGACAATTACGGCACAACTATAATAAATAATGGTAAAGCTTTTGCTTCGCCGGTCGCCAATTCCATTGATGGCGTTGGTGGCGCTATAACCACCACGCCTGCGGCATGGCAAGCTTTTGGTAATAAATCAGTTTCTAATACCGGTGATGTTACCATGCTTATGCCCCTGGCAAACATCGGCTTTGCCATTGCATCTCAATATTTATACCTGCAGGAAGGGCAGC
Organism: Bacteroidota bacterium; assembly: GCA_003165895.1. Lineage (GTDB taxonomy): Bacteria > Bacteroidota > Bacteroidia > Chitinophagales > LD1 > Bog-950. The sequence goes on from PMXD01000003.1 coordinate 8,525, forward strand.
GGCAAATAATTATTGAGATGTTTACCACTAATGCTTCGCTGTTTACGGGCCTCTCCTCGGCTTTGCTTTTTAGCTGTCAGCTTACTACTCCAAGCACCCCTACAGGGTGGACAACATTTGGCACAACTACACCTTCAATTGACATCAGTAATGGGGTCATAAAGTTTAATATAACGCTTGATCCTAAATTTCCACCGGTGGGCGCATACTCTACCAAGTTAAATGGACCGGCTATTCAAACTGACCTACCTGTTATTCAGTTTATGCTGATTGATAATGACTTTACTAATAATGGAAATTTTGCCAATCTGCAATTTGCACAGTTTTCTGGTTGCGTAATATCTGTTACTGTTGGAACTAATCCAAATCTAAATCAGCCTCTCACAGCTGCATCATTCAATGGGCTAAAAACACTTTACCTGAGCAACGATGGGGGGGTGATAAATCCGGCACAGCCATTTAGCCCCTTTGGAAGCCCCGCAGTAGCCGGCAGATCCATTAACATCGGTTGCCGCGAATTATTTTTAAAGCCGGACGCCAGTTATTCTGTAATAGTGGAACATACTGAGTTACCCAACTATACTTCGCCCCCCCTTGCGTCCGGTCAGAATTATCCTCTTTGGTATCCGGAAACAGCTTTATGGTTTATTAATGGTCCAATTCCAAACGACCAGAATTCAATAACCCAATATAACAATGATGTTCCCGGGTCTGTGCCACAAGCCTCATTGGAATATCTTTTGGATGGAACATGGACTACTGTGAGACCTGTTTACTCATACCCGCTGCTTTCATATCCCGGCACCAGTCCATACGGTATTTTGGCCTCAGGGCCTATTCCACCGTTGGGAGGGGTCAATATAGATACGGTTATTGGTTATGATGAACCTTATGGGCCTTTTAATCAGGCTTCAACTGATGGTTTTATGAAGGTGTCGCTTATTTCAGATTTTGGATATGACTTGTACAACGCTGCGATAATTCAATACCGCATGGACCAAAGTNNCGCGGTGGCTAAAGCAATTGCTACTGGTGCCCCTGAAACCTTTACAGAGTTTCAGCCTTTACAGCCCTATGCGCCGGTTATAAAAGCAATCTGTATCAACTACACAGCACAAGCACGTATAGACTTTGGTCAAAATTTGGTAAGCAATAATACTGCACCATATATACATTATTTTTATATATATCCTTTTGGCGCTGTAGAATTGACCTGTCCTGTACCGGCTTTGACAGCGCTAACTGGCGGAGCGAATTTGCAACTATCCAACTTGTCGCAATATCAACCCCTGACAGCGACTTCCGGTGCAATGATTCAGGTTCCCATCGGTGATATTACATGGACTACTACCGGCAGCTCTTCCCCAACCGTTCCCCAGCAATGGCCACCGTACATTTTTCCGTCTTTCGATGGGCCAGCAGGCAGAACGGCAATCTCATTTAATTCCGAATTTTATATCGGCTTAAACAATCTCGTTCCCGGGCAAAATATTAACCTGCTTTTTGAGGTGTTGGATGGTTCTACTAATCCTTTATTGGGCCCGGTGACAGGCCGGCAAATTTTTTGGTTCTATTTAAGCAACAATCAATGGGTTGCCTTTAGTCCTACTTCGGTAATTGATGCCACCAATCAATTAACGCAAAGCGGTATCATAACCTACCAGGTACCGCTTAATGCCACTTCACAAAATACTTTATTGCCTGCTGGCCCAATCTGGTTTAAAGCCGGCCTAACCGGTTTCCCCGATTCGGTTTGTCAACTTATCAGTGTGCTGCCGCAGGCCGCATTGCTGCAATTTATTGATAATGGTAACTCGCCCGGTTTTCTTCAAAATCAAATCCCTGCCGGTACCATCACCAAACTGGTAAAGCCATTGGGGCCGGTAAAGCAAATCGTTCAGCCATTTCAGTCTTTTGGCGGCCAAACTGCTGAAAGCACTCAGGCCTTCTGGATAAGGGTAAGCGAAAGGTTAAGACACAAGGACAGGGCAATACAGATTTGGGATTATGAGCACCTTATATTACAGCAGTTTACTACCATACAAAAAGTAAAGTGCCTTAACCATACAGAATATAACCCACCGCAGGTTAGTGCTCAACCGATTAATTCTCAACAGCACAATTTTAATCCTATTCCTCCCGATGGTATTTTATATAGCGAGCAATCACCGGGCCATGTTACTATTGTAACAATTCCATATGTAAATAACAGTAACTCGGCCAATGTGTTAAAGCCTTATACCAGTGTTAGCGTTTTGGAAGCTATTAACGCTTTTATAAGCACCAGGATTTCGGCACAGGTTACGCTACATGTAGAGAACCCGATTTTTGAAGAGATATTGATGGATTTCAGCGTTCAGTTTATGCCAGGCCTCGATATAAATTATTACTCTAATCTATTAAATACTGCTATTGTGCAGTTCCTGTCGCCCTGGGCTTTTACAGACCAGACTGACATTTCGTTTGGCGGCATCATGTATAAGTCTGCTATTGTAAATTATATTGAAAACCTGGCATACGTAAGCTTTATAACCGAAGTATATATGTATTCAAGGGCCAGTGATTCGTCCCAGTATTCAGCGGATGAGGATACCGTGATCGCTGCCAACGGCATTTCTATCCTGGTTTCTGCTCCGCAACATACCATCAATGTCATTTCAAATACCAATACCTGATACTATTTTAAAATGAGCGATTCTGTAACCATAGCGACAAACCCTAACCTGCCCACCGCACAGAACTACCTGCAACTGCGCCAACTGGCACTTGCATATTTGCAAAGTACCGGTGATGCGGCGTGGACTGATTACAATCTACATGATCCCGGCATTACGTTTATGGAGTTGTTTGCTTATTGCATTACAGATTTATCATACCGCCAGGACATGCCTGTGGCTACTTTACTGGCTGTGGATATTAACGGCGATATCAATGGCGATTCACAGGTGCTATATACTCCGGCCGAAATACTTACCATTAGTCCGCTTACCATTAACGACTATCGCATACTTCTTATTAATGTAACCGGTATAGCCAATGCATGGCTGAGTGTTTGCACCACCGTATCCGGCCAATGCGGTTATCCGTTATACGTGGATTGCACTACTCAGTCACTTTCATATAATGAAACTCCCAATAATCTCATTTACGGAGGGCTTTATGATGTAACACTACAGCTTGACACGGATAGTAGCCTTGGAAATCTAAACTCGGGTTCAGTGGTGTACCATTTCGTTTTGCCATTGGCTGCAGGCTCATCGCTACCTTACCAACCGTGCCTTGATGATCCGGCCGTAAATTACGATGGTTATATCGAAATGCGCTTCCCCTCCGCCGGGCTTATAAGTACTAACCCGCTGTATGCTGCGCTTTTGGTACTTATGGAACCCGGAACAACTGTTATCCCTCCTCCGGGGGGGATTACCGGGTTTGAAATCAGCACTGACCCAATTCAGTATGGCCCCGTTATAATTACCAATAGCCCGGTGGGTGATCCGTCGCAGGCCACCAGCATTATTGATAGCCAGTTGCGAAACTCTTTGAACAGCGCTTTGTATGCCAGTTTTCTGGTCCATTATACCGATCCCAATGGTGTAAGTGGTACGCTGGAAATGGACAACATACCCTTTAAGGTATATTTTTACGATAGCGATGGAAATATGATTGTCCAGGTTTCTGATTTGGTAACTATGATTGAGGAAACTACGGCAGGAGGGATTTTTGCCACTTACCTTGCTAAACTACAGGCTGTGGAAACAGCAGTGGAAGATGTGCGATTTGAGTTGAACGAGCACCGCAATTACTGCGAGGATTTTTGCAGTATCTCACTTATACAAACCGAAGATTTTGCTATTTGTTGTGATATAGACGCAACCACCGATGCCGACCTTGATGCATTACAGGAAGCTATTTACGCCGGTATTATAAATTATCTGAATCCGCCACTGAGCTTTTATAGCTGGGAGGATTTGGTAAGCCAGGGATATACTATTGATCAGATTTTTAACGGGCCGCGCAGCAGTTGCGGTTTTATAAAGACCAGTGACCTGGAAAGTTCAGGCATTAGAACCTGGATTTATACCGCAGATTTAATTAAGATAATTTATGGCATTTCAGGCGTGGTTGGTGTTACCAGGTTTTCGCTTGTAAGAATTAATGCTGCAGGTAATACGGCCCAGGTTGATCCATGGCAACTGCAAGTAACACCGGGAATGTTGCCTGATTTTTACATCTATTCATCCAATATTCGTTTTTATAAAAACTCTCTCCCATTTAATGTTGATTTTTCTGAAGTTCTCGATTCACTCAGCATCATTGCCACTGCGGGACAAAATCCGAAGATGAGCACGGTGCAACTTGATGTTCCCCTTCCAACGGGGAAGTTGCTTCCATTGACAGATTATTATCCACTGATGTACTCCCTGCCCCCGGTTTATAATGTCAGCCCTGCCGGGCCCATGCCTCCGTTTACTGCCCAAAGGTACAGCCAAACAAACCAATTGCAGGCTTACCTGCTTCTTTTCGAGCAGATATATGCAGACTGGCTTGCACAAATCGGCAACCTCAGGCTTTTCTTTAATACTGAAGACCCCACGCTGCCTACTTATGTCAGCAGGTTTATAGCCAATACCGATTTGTCCGGCGTTGATAATTTATATGCTTCTTGTTATACGCCCGGTAATCTGCAATTTAATTGCGAAAGCCAGGAGGAGTTTAACGATAGAAAGAACAGGATATATAACCACCTGATGGCCAGGTTAGGTGAGAACAACGATGATTATACAATGATTAGTAATACGTTGAATAATTCGTTGTTGCAGGACCCTGCCATAATTCTTGCCGAAAAGGCCCGGTTGCTGAGAAAATATCCTGAAGACAGCTACCGTAAGGCGCGTGCATTGAATTACAAATATCATAATTGGCTTACCTCAACTGTTATACATGAAGGCCTGATTGATAAACTGTGCGATTTGCTGGGGCTTGATTCCATGAATGATTTTTTTCACTGGCAGTCGGTTACCAGCCCTTTGGGAAACTACCAACTGGTTGGGAATTCATTTAGCACGACAATTTCTATAAGCTATAGCATATATATTACCATTACGCCGGAAATGAATCCTCCGTCGGTTTTAACCGAAGGTTATTACGATCAGGTCATTAGGGGAATTGATGCCATGCTTGACCCCACCACCGGTAGCGGGCCGCAATGGGCACAGGATGGCCAGGGAAATTACTATTACTTTATATTGGGGGGATATAGGGCACCCGGAAATACGTTTATAGAAACATGCCGAATTACAACTCCATTCAACACCATGGCAGATGCATGGGCGGTTTATTCAACTTTAACCAACCAGTTGAATCACCTGTGGATTAGCAATATGATATTGCCTGTTGAACATATCCTGCTCAGGCCATGGACGATAGGTGAGCCTACTTTAAATACCTGTATACCTGCCAATTGCATGTTCTGCGGGGATGAGGACCCATATTCGTTCCGAATGACCATTATCATGTGCGGCGATGTCGGTTTCCCTGGTTATGATCTTGATTTCAGGGCCTATGCTGAAACGCTTATCAGGACCGAGATACCAGCACATATTCTTATCAAAATTTGCTGGCTTTCAGAAGCTGATTGTATTGCCCTTAGTTGCTATTACAGGAATTACGTGCTACTGATTTCATGCCTTAATCAGCCTGAGCCTGTTCCGGGCAGCGGTACGGGTTCGGGAAGTGGGCGTAACCAATGGGGTAGCGCACCTGCCGATTGGGGCGATGGAGACATTGCGTGGAGCCTTGATCAGGATGCTGCTGATGTTACTACAAGCTGGTCTTGTTCCGGTAGTGGTATGGCCAGCGGAGGGGGCAGCGGTAGTGGCAGCGGTAGTGTTGATTGGGGTTACTGGGTGGGTGGCTACAATGGCTGTGGCGGGTTTGCACCGGTTGGCTCAGGCTCCGGTTCGGGCAGTGGCGGGAGGTGGTGTACCAACGAAGAGGTAATAGCAGCGAGGGGCCAACTGGTATGTAAATTAAATAGCATACGTAGTTTGTATCCGCCCGCAGTATTGAACAACTGCATTAGCAGTAACCCGACAAGCCTTGTTTATTTAGGGAAGACAGTATTATAAAGTTTAGTAACGTATATAAATAAAATTTATGGAGCAGCAATTTTTTCAATACCCAACTTTTGTTCAAAACCAGGTACTTTCTCCTGATAACCTGAACCAGGTGTTCGAGTTCCTGGATGAGCAGGAAAGGATGTCGAGGGTCTATTTAACCGGTACCGGTGTGGCTTTTGGCTTCCCTGTGCAGGTTGCCAGTGATGGAACGACCATAACCATTGGGTGCGGGTGCGGTGTTTCCACCCAGGGCTACCTGATTAAGATGGATCAAACAACTTTTAATCAATACGCGCAATTCGAATTTTCTTCAACAGATATGTATCCGCCTCTTTACTCACCACCTCCCCCATCATCTCCGTACACCCTTTATGAGCTTTATAATGATAATTCAACGCTTAATATACCGGGTAATCCATCGGTTCCTCCGCCTCCGGGTGTTACTGCCATGGACCTTTCGCTCGAAACTTTTAAGGCGCCCATGGTGCTGGTTTTATATTACGACTTGAATACTGTGCAAGCCATGAATTGCAACACTGAATCATGCGATGGAATGGGTGAAATCACCACCGGGAGTGTAAAAGTGCTGTTAATGTACGCAAGCGAGGCCCAGCAAGTGCTGAATGCCATGGGAACCTCCGGGTGTACTATGAGCCCTTCATGTTTTTATAATAATCTCGACTTAAATATTCCCCGGTTCAATGTTCCTGCTACCCAGGTTTGTTCCACAGGCGATTTTTACGCGGCGTATATACAATGTCTCACCGGCAACTATCTGCTATCAGTCATGCAGAACGCTTTCATTACCATATATTCCCAGATATATGGCCTGGTTTCCGTTAATTATCCTGCCAATATTTTTGCAACATTTGCCAATGATTATAATTATTTGTCCAGTGCCGCTACAATAATTAACAATCCTCAGGTTGGCCGTAATGGGTTTATACAGCTTCAATATTATTACGATTATTTTGTAAACCTGATAGATGCCTACAACGAGTTGAACGAGGCCTGCTTACAGTTAAGCGTAAGCTGTTGCCCTGCAGATATATATCCGCAACATTTATTTATCGGGCAAATTTCTTCTACTGATACGGCCACGTATAGTTCGGCAGCACCGTTCTTCTTTAATTTTGTGCCTTCTATAGTCAAATCTCAGTTTGGTAATGAAACCGACAGAATTATTTCGCTATGGGCCAGAATGGTGGCTATGCGTCAAAATTTCAGTGCACCCCCTCCCAGCGTCCCCAATGCTACCGGTAATGGAGGCGTTATTATTACGCCAACCATTTCGGGGCCAGTGCCTTTAAGCGAAAAATCTATCCCATTTTATTACAGCAATTTTTACGGTACCACTAATCCTCCTTATAACAACATCGCCCCTTCGGTATTGTCTAACTGGAATTATGAGCTTAATGTTGCCAGCCAAAGTAAGCGTAACCTTTCCTATTGGGCTACTGCATATAACAGTGGCGACATGTTGGTTAGCCAACCTTTATCGTTTGACCTGGAACGATATAATTTTTTTAGGGTAGAAGGTATGGTTGGCATGGGTTCCGGAGCGCTGACCACTATAAGCACCCTGCAGGCAAACAATCGCTTGCCATTTGATATTGTTGTGGTTACAACGGGTGCCTGTTGTGGCTCTGGCTCGTCAACGCAGGATAGTATTTCTACCGCTATTTTTAACGATTTGGAACTTGCATATAACACCGCCTTGGCTGAGATTACTTGCCAGTTTATTAACATTGCACAAAGACTGTATATATTTCAACCCAACTTAGAAACAACTACTCCGACTTGGTCTAATTCCAAAGTACCTTTTTTAGATGTCCCAACATTTAGGGTGTTAAAGAATTCGGCGGGTGATATTTTTGAAAATTCTCCAAACGGTCTTCTTAAACATTGGAACTCAAGTCAACTCTTTAGTCCCGCCACCTGGGTGCCAATATTTCCAACAGGTGTTCCGCTAACTTCAGAGCAAATATATAATAGTCTGATGTTTCAATATAGTGCTTCGGGGTATGATTATGAGTTTTTCATTTATCTACCTCTTGCCTTACCGGGTACAGCTTGTACGCCTGTTTACTTTATGCAATATATACTTGACCAGCTTCAGCAAGGCCTCAGCGGCCTGGCAACAGTAGGCATTGGTACTTTTAATAGTATCTGGGCTGATCTTGTAAACACTTGCCAGTATTATCTTGATTATATCGATTTATATGAGAATTGGATTATTAATAATGCTGGTTATCCTATCATTGCCTATGCTCAACCAATTATATCACTCATTAAAATAACCTATACAGAGATACTTACACTCTGCACTGCATCGGTAATACAGGAAATAGTTTCAGAGTATGATTCCAGGGTTACTGCGTACTCAAATGCAAATTTGCTCAGTTGCTTTATTACACAGAATCCGGGTATACAACACAGGGCCGGCGTGCCCATGGGTGGAACCCTTGTGTTAGTGGAGCACGGTCCGGTAAACCCGAACAATATTAACACCGGTACACCCGGCGGTGCTATTGATGCAATTATAGCCCGGCAAAGCGACTATTTTCAGGCAGGCATGCTAATTGGTGACTTTTTTACAATGGGGTGTGGTCCATGCAGTGGAAGTGACTCTACTACCACGGTTAGCGCTGTCTCTAGCGGCTCTGGCAAAGTCAGCTACGGTCAAGCACAAGCAGCACCTCATGTTGCTATCGATGTATCAAGATTCGTAGTAAACACTTATCGTGATGGCACTTTAAAGACACAATAGTTATTAACAAATTAAATATTTTTTATGGCGACACAAACTCTTGGCACTATCAACTTTGGCCCTCTGCCTAATCAAACAGTTAACACATTAAACCCTTGCGCACAGCAAGCTATTATACCGGCGGTAGCTGCTTCGGTAGCCGGGTCGGTAATAACATCGGGGGGAACGTCGGCCTGGGCCATATTAGCCGGAGAAACGGTTTCAACCGGAATTATAAACGGATTAAACCCCACAGGTTTGGGGACACTGGTTTCGCAAACGCTAACCAATGCCGGGGCAAATGCAACGATTTCGGCAACCGCAGGTGTAACCGCTACATCGTCTTTACAGGCTGCGGCAAGCACCAGCACATCTCCTTCGGGGGTGCTTACTATAGATGGCCAGCAAGTGAATATGGGTGATGACTACCTGCCAAGTGATTATGATGGTGACTATGGGCCCCTGGTGCCTAATTTCGATCCTACGCAATATATCCCCCAGGGTACTGCACTTAAACGCATAGTACCAATTGCCTATACGGTTAACGGTCAAACGGCTTCAATATGTGCAACTATATACAAACAGCCTCTGGCCAGCTTTACTGCATACGCCCCCCCTTCCGCTACCGGTCCCGGAGGGTCAGTTACCCTGGTATTCGATTTTTCCGGTTCTTATGACTACGACACCGTGATTTTTAATTTTGGTGATGGAACAACTGCAACCATAGTAGCAGCGGACAACCCGGATGTAACAACCATTGAGCATACCTATACCAATATTACACAGGGCACTTATTCTGTTTTGCTAACCGCATTGAATGAAAATATACAGGGTGTTTCGGTGCAAGTTGTCAGCCCGATAGGGTTGGCATCATCATAACAATTAATGAATTCAATATTGAAGGAAAGCGAAATTTAAATAATAATTATTAAACAATTTAAATATTTTTTATGGCACAGAATCAGACGCAGTCCCAGGCTGAAATTTTTGCAAATATTTTAACGCAAATAACCGCTAACGGTACCGGAAATATAACGGGGCTTACCATGCAAGGTATATTGACCGCAATGACCACTACTTTAAATGGTTCAAACTATTTGTTTCCCATTGATAGTTCGGTAACGCCCAATGATATAGGCAAGCTAATGATGAATGACGGAACCGGCCTGGCAAAAGTTTACCAGTTAAGCGGGGCACAATTGCAGCAAGCCGGGCTATGGGCAATTGCGCCTGGGTCTCTGAATAATTTTGGCAGCGCGCAAATTACCATAACAACCGCGGGTAATAGCTATACTTACTCGCAGTCCGATTGGGATCAGTATTTCCCGGTGGCCGAAACGCTTGCCGAGGAACTGAGTTACCTTCGTCAGTTTCTGCAAAGCCAACCCACACTTGGCAGCCTGATTGACTTTTACCAGTCAACTGATGGTAATACCCTTTATATCCAGGAAAGTTCATTCCAGGGCACTATTGTCTATGTAAACGGAATGGGTAATTTCCCTCTGACGGTTGTTCGGGATTCGTTAGCCACATTGCCACCGCTGCCTATGTATTTTCCGTTGGGTAAGCTGCTGGGTATTTGTGATAACCAGGCGCTTATTGACTGTAATATGATTGGTACTTATACGTTACAACAACCAAGTTCGGGCGGCGGTGGTTCTGGTTCTGGCTCAGGTTCAGGTTCTGGTTCAGGCAGTAGCTTAGGTAATTTTGTTGTTAATAACGGTTTATTTTCTTATGCATCTGATCTTAATATAACCAGTAAGCAAGGTATATATAACTTATTGAGCCACATTATGGTTCCTGCCGCCAATGGAGCGGTTACGCCCTTTGATTTATCGGTAATTGACTTTGGCAATAATAATGCTGAATTTCTGCTGAAGTATCAGTTTGTAGGATTTGCCTTAAGTGCCACCCCCTACACCGTAACGGTGTATAATGTATCGTACCTATCATTTTTCCTTAGTCTGGTTCTGAAGAGTGTTATAGAAGGTGTATTGCAAATTGGTTCAAATAATGATAACCCATATGTGCCGCCCATTGGTTCGGGTTCGGGCTCTGGCCTTATATAATATGTGTTTTAGTAACTAAAAAGAACGTTATGAGTACAGGAAACAAAAGGGATTTTATCAGCTTTAGTATTAACCTTAAGGATTCCGGGCCTGTACGTCGAAAGACTTTTTCGCGCACGGCCCGAAAAGTTTTTCTGACCGGAAATAAGTTGAACCTGAATTTAATACGATGGTCAGATGCATTTTCGCTTAAACGGGTCGGCGGTAAATTTATGCATATACCTGGTTGATGCGTTTTTATGTTTGCTTTTTAATTTAACCAAACAGGAGTGTGGTTATATAGTAATTCAACGCGCAATGGATATAGTTATTGATAAAGTAGTTGTGAACTGTGAGGTTGATTATCACAACCGGCCAACTGATTTAGGTAAGGAAACAGAGCGCTTTATTAAACAGAGAGTGCTTCCGTTGATAGAAGAAATTTTGATTGAACTGAATCCGGAGTTCTCTCATATTACGCTTGCCAAAGCGTCACTTGATCTTAATTTGGAGAGTGACGGAGGTTCGATGGACGGTATGGCGGTTGGATATTTGAGATCTGTTTTGAAAAAGCAGATTTTAACTAATGTAATGGAGAAGGCCGAACGCGCTTCGGCAGATGAGGGTGCCTGGCAGCAATTTATTTTTATTGTAAAAAAAGGATATAAGCCGTGGGGTTTTAAACATAAAAGCCATGTTGCTTTTGAGCAAAGCTTACTATCAAACCTGGAATCGCTTAAAAGTAATCCGCCTTTTGTTTGGGAGATAAAGGAAGTGCTGGCGGACTTCAATTTTATCTATAGAATTGCAAACGTTTACTCTGTTGAATTCATTATTAAGTTGCTTAAGGCTATATACCGGGAGATAATCTATAGTGAGGACCAAATTCTATCGGACATTCATAAAATATCGTCTGTCTTAGGTTGTAGTGATGAATTCAGCCTGAAATATATCCTATTGGTGCTTACCGTTTACTCTTTTGCCAACATCAGGCAAGATGAGACGGGTGACATCCCTCTTGAAACGAAGAAAATATTCAGGTCTGTGGTCAGAATAAAGCGATCCGGCCTTCAAAAGATTCCTCCGTTGGCCATAAAGGAATTGCTGGTTACTTTGCAAAAACTATTGAGTAAGAATGCCACCGGTCGCAAGGCCGGAAAAAATCTGTCTGACGGTAAAAGCCGACAGGAAAAGGATTACAATCAAAAGAACTATCACCCAAAAGATGAGCAGGTGAGGCTATGGCAGCAGGACGGGGTTTTTGTGCAAAATGCGGGCCTGGTACTGCTTGCTAATTTTCTTCCGCATTTTTTTGAACAATTGGGATTATACAAGGACAATGTTTTAACCGACCCACATAAATGCGTTTACTTATTGCAAATGGTTTGCGGCGTTGATAATGAAGAGGAGTATGACCTTGCATTGAATAAAATACTATGCGGTCTTGAGCCGGAGGAGAATTTAAAAAGACGCAAGCAATTCAGAAAAAAGGATATAACTGAAGGAAAGCGCCTATTAGATTCAGTTATAACGCACTGGGCTGCTTTAAAAAATACATCCGCTGAAACTTTAAAAAATGTTTTTCTGCGCCGTGAAGGGAAGCTTTATTGGGAAGGCGAAAGCGTTTTGTTACAAGTGGATAAAAAAACGGAAGATGTTTTGCTTGACTTTTTACCCTGGTCGTTCGGGATGATTAAACTGCCCTGGATGAAGTACATGATAACGGTTAAATGGAATGATTAAACGCTGTTTTTTTTCTTTCGTTAGTAATGAAAGTTGTATTTTAGGAAAGCAATTCAATAAATAAGTATATGGCTGAATCAGAAAGGCTTAATTATTTACCGCAAACAAGCAATTCATTATTCTCTGCAACCAATTTGGCGGGGAATAAATTGAATGGCGATAAATTGGGCAAAACCGGTATCAATGAGAACGCGGGCGGTGAGGCAGAATCTTATTTAACCCCTGCGCTTATTGCAGAAATGGAGAGTCATAAAAATATGCCTTTGCAGAGCATCCTTTCTAAATCAGGTAATGGTACCAAATCAAACCCAGACCTGAATCGCAACAAATTCGGGCACGGGATGAGCGATGCCGAACAAGCCATCAGAAAGAGCCCTGTTATTTACGAGCAGGAAAGTACAGAGAATTGGCATAACCCCAATAAACCCGAAACAAAAAAACTCTGGCATAACCCCGATGCTTATAAAAATAATGAGTAATGGAAACCGGACCCGGGCAGTTCGCGCAATTTGCGTTTACAACCGGGCAAAAAAGCTTCAGACGGTATAGATGATATTATTCAGCATCCCGAAAGGTATCCAATGGATTGTGGAGAGTTTGTGCAGGTGGTAAAGCTATATGGCATGAAAAGCAGTATGGGCGACGAGGCTTTTAATACTTATATGGAAAAGCAGGAAGAACAGCACGGCATTGTAGTTAGTAACCAAGAGTCTACAGGCGTTAATTTTAAACGTATTTACAGACAACAACGCGGAATGTGGTCTGATGAAAGGGATCCCAAAAGTACTCCTATCAAATCGTTTAATCCGGATAAGGAAATACAAAAAATCTGAAATTGGGACGAAGATTTCGCTCCGTGCAAAAATTATGGGCCCCCATCAAAATTTTTTTGATGAGAATATTGTTAAAACAGGAGACGACAAATATTTTGCCCAAAACATGGGCGATGGCGAATTGACGATGGAGCAGGTAAAACAGGGTTTGGTTGATTATGCAAAAAATAAACTTCATGCGATTATCACCTTCGCTGACATAGAAATAATAAATGTCAGAATACCAGTCAACAAGGTAAAAAATTAATTCCCGGAATGAAATACCTGACACTATTCACCTTTCTTGTTGTCTTAACGCAGCTTTTTGGACAGGGTGGAACTAGCTGCTATTTAAGTTCGGCATTGGTGATGGATCATAAGATTACCATAACCCATATAACCGCCGATAGCCTGCCCTGCGGAGTTAGCGGAAAGTACCCTTTAAAAAAACGCAGAAATTATACTTTTTTCTACTACAATGACAGGCGCGTTTACCTGGACATGAAAAAGGCTGATGATGAGATGTTAACCGTATTAATTCAAAATTATGAGCCACCGGAATTTCCGGGTTATATGCCCAGTGCCCACATGGCGTTTTTGCTTGACTCAAACGGGGTTATTATGGAAAGAGGGATTGCCTGGGGCTCGGACGATGATGAGTTTACCGAACAAATCGTTAGTAAAGCCCGAGCCGCCGATTTTCACTTTACTCCGTTTATGGTTCACGGTAAACCGGTATCTTCTCTGCAAATTGTCCTCCTTACGCTTTCAGATCTTAGGGCGTTTAAAGCGCTTCACCGTTAGTTTTAAATTCCGTTAAAGCCTACCTACAAAACCATGAGTGTAATAACTAATTCTATTAGAGTTTTTATTGCTGCGGTATTAATTCAGTTTTATTTCCTGAATTTTCAATACGGAGTTGATTCCAATCGGCATAAACTTCTTTATTTTGGTACAAATTTCTTTCCCGGGCAATTAATTATTACCCTCCTGCTACGGTCATAATTGATATCGCAGGTGTCGCATACCGGTAAAGAACTAGCATATCTGTCAAACTCAACCGTTAGCTTAATAAAATCGCTATCGGTCATGTACTCACAGTATTTCCAATTATCCTGAATGATTTTTTCTATCGAATTGTCATCTGTTTGGCATCTTAAAAATAATCGCGACCTGGAGTATGCCCTCAAACCTCTGACAATATTTATCCTATTCGCTGCTTCCTTCGATGAATTAACACCTCCCTGGCAAGAATCGGAACCTCCTATCACCCTTCCGGACTTGTTATAAAATGTACTAAGTTCGGAATAAAAATCGCTCCTGTTCGTAGTTGTATCTAAAACATCAATGCACTTTTTGATATAGTTTGTATCCCTATTATTCCAGTGGTCAATAAAATCATCCCAAATGAATAAGTACTTGCCTTCATTATAGTCATTTTTTTTTGCACTTTTTATGTTGCATGAATTGAGTATTAAAAATAATACCGCATATAAAAAGAAGAAACGTTGAGCACTAATTCCCTTTCGCATTGCTATCTTGTTTATCAAATTTTTTAAAATCCCACTTTTGAAACTCAATTTCATTTGAACCATCTTTAACCTGCTCAATCATTTTACTTAAATGTTTTACACTGAACTCGGGAATTTTATTGGGCTGTCCTTGTATGGTCTCAAGGGTTCCTAGGTCAGGATGCACATCAACAACGGTTATATTATGCCCGGTTTCTGCAGGTTTATTCATATGGTTCCAGGTAACCAAATCGCCAGGAATCAACTCGCTAAACGCTTTTGTAAATTGTTCAATAAACTTTTCCGGGTCCTTGTCGTATTGAGCTTTTGTAAACTTATGCATAGTAAAGGTGCCGGCACCATCAAATAGCTGCTCTGCCCCTACCGCAACCTGCACTTTCTTAATGATTGAATCGGGGGTTCCTTTGTCTCTGTTTGATATTCCCTTTATTTCAAAAGGGAGCTTATAATCATATGCAAATTGAATCATGCGCCCTAGTGAGGTGTCTGCACAGTCTGTCTTCTGTTCCTCATATTGTGTTCGGCAAATTAAAATGGGCCCTACTATTCTCCACAAATCTATATATGTCATGCCCTCTGTATACATCTTATTCTTTTTCGCACGTCCTTTCGCGTCTTCTGACAATTGATTTTGCCAATGATTTTTCGCCTCCCATGCAGGCTTGTCTTTATGCTTAGGTGGTGTTACATGCGCTTTAAACACCGCACTGTTAAGTTGCAATAGGCGCATTGCTTCGCTTATAGAGCCTTCAGTAAACTTACCCCCGGTTAGCTTGCCCCCTGTTATACCGGTTCCGGGTACCATAGATGGGCTATTTGCCTCAGGCATGGCGTAAAGTTTTTTATCGTTCTCCATATTGTTATTTATTGATTCTGGTTTCAAAAGTAGGACTCACGTTTCAAATAAGGCTGAAAAACCGGTTTACACAGTAAAATATCTTGATTCACGTTAGTTTGATACGCGCTTACGGCGTTTTACCCTCCTTGCCCAACTCCCGTATAACTCCGCTTTTTACATCGCTAAATAAAATAATATTATTGCCACGCTCTGCAGCTTTTAACGACGCATACTGCACAACGTTAATAATACTTCCACCCGCTAATTCATATGTTTTTGCAAGGTCGTGCAGGGAGAAATTATTCTCTAACACGGTTGCAGGAGAAAATGAATTGGCCCACAACCTTTTTCGTTGCTCCGCATCCGGCATTTTAAATTTTATCATTCCTTGAAAACGTCGTGAAAAGGCCCTATCCATATTGCCTTTTAGATTGGAGGCTAAAATGATGATACCATTATAATTTTCAACACGCTGCAACAAATACGAAACCTCCTGGTTGGCATACCGGTC
>PMXD01000112.1 GCA_003165895.1 Bacteroidota bacterium
CAGCGTAAATTGAGATTTTGCAGGTTTGTAATGCCGCCCCATTTTCTTATAGAATAAAAATTTTAAGTTTAACAGAAAATATAGCATATGAAAATAACGCAAAATCAGCTAAAAGGTGATTGGAAAATTGAAGGGGTAAATGAAAAAGCTGGTTTGGTCCTTGTGTTTGGCGACCGGGCGCTTATTGAGGCATCAGATATTGCTGAAAAGTTTAAAACGGGGTTTCCGAATGCAAAGGTTGTTTTTTGCTCTACGGCGGGAGAAATTTTAAATACTGAAGTATCAGACAATACATTAGCTGTAACAGCCATTGAGTTTGAGAAAACCCGGATAAAAACCAGCCTTTCTAACATTGCAGATTTTAAAGACAGCTACACTGCCGGAAAGCAGGTAGTTGAATCTTTACACGCCGATGATTTACGGCACATTATTGTGTTAGCCGATGGCCAGCTGGTAAACGGAAGCGAATTGGTAAGGGGAATGAACGAAAGCCTGTCAGGTAAGGTTACTATATCCGGTGGCCTTGCAGGCGACGGTGCGCGTTTTCAAAAAACTTTAGTGGGATTAGATTCAAATATTGTAACCGGCAATGTTGTTGCTATAGGATTGTATGGCAACCATTTGCTGATAGGGCACGGTAGCAATGGTGGATGGGATTCTTTTGGCCCGTATAGAAAAGTTACAAAATCAAAATCGAATGTTCTTTATGAACTTGAAGGTAAATCTGCGCTCGACCTGTATAAACAATATTTAGGCGACCTGGCTTCCGGCCTTCCCGGTACCGCTTTATTGTTTCCGTTATCGATAAAAATTGATGATGATAGCGAGCCGGTAGTTCGTACGGTTTTATCCGTTAGCGAAGAAGACCATAGTATGACGTTTGCAGGCGATATTCCGGAGGGTTCACATGCACGTTTAATGAAAGCAAATTTCGACCGCCTTATTGATGCAGCATCCGGTGCGGCCAACGATACCTTTGCCTCGTTTAACGGCGTGCAGCCCGAACTGGCACTTTTAATAAGTTGTGTGGGAAGAAAGTTGGTATTAGACCAACGGGTAGATGAAGAGGTTGAAAGCGTGCGCGATATTCTGGGCAAAAATACCTTTATGACGGGATTTTATTCTTATGGCGAAATTTCACCTTTAAAGAAGTCGAACAAATGTGATTTACATAACCAAACCATGACCATTACGGCCTTTTCAGAAATATGACCTCTTTGGATGTAAAATTTAATAAGCTTCTTCTGAAACAGATTCAGAAGAAATTTGGTAGCACGGATGACCTGCCGCCGGAAATGATGGAGTTTTTAAACACCGTAAGCCATACCTATGACTTTTACGAGAAAGAACGCCAGCTCATTGAACGTTCAATGGATATCAGCTCTAACGAATTGATTGAAGCTAACGGCAAACTTGAAGAACAGGCGCAGAAACTCCAACGCTCAAATATGGAATTGCGGGAATTTGCTTATGCCGTTTCTCATGATTTGCGCGAACCGCTGAGGACTATTGCCGGATACATTCAACTGGTAGAGTTGCGATTGAAAGAACAACTGAATCCCGAAACCCGGGAGTTTATGGGCTTTGCCGTATCTGGTGTTAAAAGGCTGCAGAATATGCTGGAAGGCATGCTTAAATATGCCCAGGTTGAAGAAGGGCAAAAGGATTTTGTGAGGCAGAATTTGAATATCATTCTTGAAATGGCACTTGATAATCTTGCCGGGCCGGTTAAAAATACCGGTGCCGAAATTAAAGTTGAACAATCTATGCCGGAACTGAGAGGCAATCGTGCTCAATTGATACAGTTGTTTCAGCAATTGGTAGCTAATTCCCTGAAGTTTACCGGCGAAGAAGCACCGGTTATCGAAATTACTGTCAAAGCAAGGCAGAATGATTTTATATTTTCAGTTTACGACAACGGCATAGGTGTACAGGAGGAAGATAAGCATAAGCTATTCAGCTTATTTAAACGTGGGCATAGCGGTAAATACGAGGGCATAGGAATGGGACTTTCCATCTGCAAAAAAATCGTTGAAAATCACGGTGGGGCTATCTGGATTGATGACTCCACTGTTAAGGGTATGAAAATATTTTTCACCTTGCCTAAAAACGGCTAGCCCTGATATCATGAAGGCAGCCTTTCATATTGCCTTTTATTACGACGCTACCAGGGTAGGCTATTTAAATGATGTTATTGAAGGCCTCAATAGCATTAAAGGAGCGAATAAGATATTTATCTACTCCAATAAAAATATCCGGCATCTTATTAAAAATGATCTGGGAAATATTACTTGCCTGAGGTTCTTTTATAATCTTAAAATCCTTGACCCTGTTTATAAAAAATTTGGCCGGTATCCTTACAAACATTGGCTGAAAAAGCTGGGTCTTACTTTTTTTATACACCCCTTTTTTCTTACCTGGGAGAACAGAAAAGTAATACCGGAAATTGCTGATGACTTTGATGTGCAGGCATATCTGGAAGATGATGTTAGGTTTTCTGATACTCAATTTAAGTATTGGTTGAACAATATAGATATTTGTTTAAGGCACAATTACAACCTTGGGTTTCTGCGATATGAAGTGAACCGGGAAAGTGGCGGTACATTTCTTACGGATTTAACGGCGCCTTTGCATAATATAATATACCTGGAGGGCAAACCATTTCTTGTTAATGATAATAATCCATACTGCGCATTCTGGATAATGAATAAACCTGAGTTAAAGGAGTTTATGAAATCTCCTGAATGGCGCTTTGAGGTTGAGGGGTATGATGAGCGGGCAATTTCGGCTGTTGGGTGGCATGGCTTAAACATGCACAGGTATCTGAATACTATCATACCACTTATTCAAACCGAAAATAATAATTACCGGGTAACGGACGAATGCCTGGTGCATCATTTACCCGATAATTATATCAACCATCCCGATTTTTGTAAAATCCGGTACCCCTTTACCGTTCAAAGCGCCTTTTAAGTTTCAGAAAGGGCTTCTCAACCACATAATAGGAAAATAAACTGCAAAGTAGGATGCAAACTAAATTTTGTGGAAAGAGATTAACCCAGTAGTTTGGTCTGTTTAAAAATATTTGCTGCCATAAATATATGCTGTATGATAATAGGCCTATGTAATTAACTAGTCTCAAATTGAGTATTTTATAAAAAAAGCCCTGTGGTCCGAAAACAACATACATCATTATCAGCCCAACCAGGATATTTGAAAATGTTCCATGCGTAAGACCAAAGGGAATAAGTATAAAACTAATCTGAAGTTTATCGGTTACCTCCGGCAGATAACGTAAAAGGAACAGCGAAATGAGTGAGGCGTAAAATATTTGGGAAAAATAAGGGCTGATTTTTGCTTTAATTTCCTTTTTATACAATGCCAGGAAACATCCTGTGACTATGGCATCAATTCTGGTAAATATGGTTAAGTCATAAAACCAGTTATCGGGTGAAAAATATAGATAGGTTCTTACAACAGGCACAATCAGAATAAGAAAAACGGCGGCACCTTTTCTGATCTTAGGTCCGGCAAGAAATATAAGGGGCCATAGTAAATAAAAGTGCTCTTCTATGCTAAGTGACCACGCGTGGCCGGTATACCAATCTAACGGCCAGTTGAAATATTTGGTATAGGTAATTGCCGTAAGCCATGCTTCCCTGGGTATCCATATTAATTTGAATACCTGGAGAACGAAATATACCGACAGAAGGAAAAAATACGCTGGAAATATCCTTAGCGTTCTCCTTATGTAAAATTTCTTTAACGAAATGCTTTTGGTGCGCATTTCCTCATCCAGCAACAATGATGTTATCAAAAAGCCGGATATTACAAAAAAAACATTTACGCCTAATTGCCCATCCTGTAAAAAATCAAGAAAGGGCCGGAGCCACGGGATACCTGAGATACCATTAAAAACTCCGCATCTCATGGCTAAATGATCAATAACAACAAGCGCTATGCTTATTGCCCTTAAACCATTTATGCTCGGATATCTTGGCATTTTATTTCTGATTGTTTCAAAAATAACATTATGTTATAGAGATGGTTAAAACAATAGGGCGTATGACTAGTCATACGCCCTATTGTTTTAATAAAGGGGAAATGAGATTATTTAGATTTCAACTCATCCATTTCTTTTTGTAACTGGTCTAAACGCGCATTCAGTTTTTCAATTAAAGCTTTTTGTGCGTCAATCATATTTTGTTGCTCCTGAACACTTTTAACTAAAGGCACAACAAACTGATCATACGATAAGCCATAAATTGTGTTTTCACCCTGAGGTTTGGTTATTCCACTAAAGTCATAGCCTACGGAGTTAGCTGCACTTTCTACTTCCTGGGCAATAAAACCAGAATATTTTATATGTTCTTTTATTGCGGCAGCGCTTTCATATTTCTTTTTGGATTCAGGGTCCAACATCGCAATTTTGCCATCAGCGCCGCTCAGTTGGTCCATCTTATGAACATCATAGTTATAAGTTACCGGACGCAGTTGCATAATGAAATCAAGGCCATGAACATCACTTTGAATGTTATTCTTTATACGCCTGTCTGATGGGGTAGTTGCAACGCCATTACAGTAAAATGTGGTAACAGTACTATTTCCTAATACAACGCAGTTAGCAACCGCATTGCCCGCGAGATAACCTAAATCCGACTGACCGGATACATCTGCCGTTGGGCCACTAAATACACCGATAGCGGTCACCTGGTTACCGGCTACAGTTACTCTATCTGCGTCAAATCCAACTGCAGTATTTTGCCAACCCGTTGTTGCACCTGCTAAAGAGCCGCCACCAATTGCAGTGTTCTGGCCTTGGGTTGCTGTACCTGCATAGTATAATAATGCTGAGTCGCCGAGGGCTACGTTCCAGCTTGATAACCTGTTTGAGTAAAGGCTTCTATAGCCAATCCCGGTATTCATATTGCCGGAATTATTGCTGTAAGTAGCCTCATAACCTAAGCCAACATTGTAATTTCCTACAAGGTTACTATCCATTGCATCATAACCCATGGCAATGTTGCCGCTACCTGTTGTGTTATGGATCATTGACCACATTCCCGCCGCAGTATTGCTGGCACCGGTGGTGGTATATAAAAGGGATTGATCTCCCAGGGCGGTGTTATTGGATGCAGTGGAATTATTTAAAGCTCCAAAGCCCAGCGCGGTATTATAATTAGCCGTAGTTGCAGTTTGCAACGTCTGGTTTCCAATAGCTGTATTCCAAACTCCCGAGGTAATTCCTAGCATACTCTCAAAACCGACAGCTGTGTTATCGCCTGCTCCGGTATTGCTGGAAAGGGCCGAATACCCAATTGCAGTATTACCTGAAGATGAAATACTGGCGGCCAATGAGTTATAACCTACAGCAGTATTTCCAAACCCTGTGGTATTTACGAGGAGTGCCTGATAACCGTCTGCCACGTTAAATTGCCCGGTTGTGTTGGCATGTAAAGCATTAAATCCGAATGCATTATTAGAACCTCCTGTTGTCATCGCCCCGCCACTGCCGGCCCCGAAGAACGAGTTATAGTACCCTCCGTTATTAGTGCCTCCTGCCTGGTATCCGAAATAAGTTTTACCACTATCCTGATCTAATAAGCCCGCACGCACATTATTTATTTTGAATTCCAGGTTGTTGGCATCAGTAGTTCCTATAAAATTTGCTCCATCGTTTGTGCCCAGGTTACCCGTTAATTCCCATCCGGCAGTGCCAATAACCGTAGGAACATAATCAGTACCGTTCCAAACCAGGGCCTGGCCACTTACTGTTGCCTGGCCTGAAATAGGTTGGCCATCTAATTTAGATACAGTAGGATTTGGATAGGTACCTGATAAGTCGCCCCCCGCAGTGCCTAACGGCCCTGTTGGGCCTGTTACACCTATTGCTCCTGCTGTTCCGGTTGGTCCCGTTATTCCTATGCCGGTAACTCCTGCCAAGCCTGTGGCTCCTGTGCTACCAGTGGCACCATTAGAACCTGTGGCTCCTACTGCACCTGTAGAACCTGTATTTCCTTTTACACCAGTTGTTCCCGTAGCACCGGTAGCTCCCACTGTACCTGTAGCGCCTACTGAACCGGCTCCGCCTGCCCCCGTAACACCTTGTATCCCCTGGCTGCCGGTAGCA
This sequence comes from Bacteroidota bacterium, assembly GCA_003165895.1. GTDB lineage: Bacteria > Bacteroidota > Bacteroidia > Chitinophagales > LD1 > Bog-950. The sequence continues at coordinate 6,131 of PMXD01000112.1, forward strand.
CCTGTAACACCTATTATCCCTGTTGCTCCTGCCGGACCAACCGCACCTGTAAAACCTTGAATACCCTGACTGCCAGTGGCGCCTGTAGCACCCACTGCCCCAACCGCGCCGGTCGCCCCCGCGGCCCCAACGTTGCCTGTAACGCCTTGTATACCCTGACTGCCCGTGGCACCTGTAACACCTATTGCCCC
>PMXD01000297.1 GCA_003165895.1 Bacteroidota bacterium
AAACCACGTTACACCCCTGCTCAGCAAATTTCTTTACAATGGCGTGGCCTATCCCCCTGGTTCCTCCGGTTACAAGCGCCGTTTTATTATTCAGTAACATATTACTCTGTTTTTGTGTTTACGCTAAACATACCCGGCAAAGAAAAAATTTTTTGGCCAGCAATTATACCCAATATATAAGCCCGGCGGCCTTTCAATCAAAAATTATCATGCTTTTATTTATAAAGTATTTGCAGGCCACCCCGTATAACAGCACCTCAAAAACAACTATTTATTGCAAATCTCTTTCAGGAAATTCAGAAATAAAGATTCAATGCCGTTAAGTTAAGAAAATACATCTNNACAGGCGTGGAACTGGTTTAAGTTGTTAAAAAATATCCTAAAAGGTTAAGAAAATGAAAATAAAATGCAAAAATTAAAATGCCAACAACTACATTTGGGCTTTCTATTTTTAATTAACCCAAAATAAAACAAAAAAAGCCATGAAGAAAATCTTTTTGACTATGTCTGTAGCTTTCGCGGTATTAGTTATTAGCGCTCAAGGTGCTGCTACAACTACTACCACCACTAAAACAACTGATTCTAAAGCAACAACAACTAAAACAGCTGCTAAGCCAGTTGCTAAGCCTGCTGCTAAACCAGCTGCTAAATCAACTACTACTAAGACAACTGATACTAAAACTACTACTAAGTAATTTTAGTTCTTTGTTTTTTGAATAAAGCCCGGTTTTTAACCGGGCTTTATTTTTGTGCCTGCCTTATGGCATTTATTCAATGTCTGGCCCCATTGCAACAATGTATATTTTATAGCCAATGCCGGTTTAACCGGAGTTTTATTAAAACCCCTCCGTGACTTAGAATCGGAGGCCAGATTGGTTTAAATATCCTCAGCACGACTTTTGACACTCAAAACCATCTTGTAAAGATTGCTTTTATGTTATCATAAGCTGCCGGAGGCAGCTGTTTCGCATTTTGCCAACAACAGGTGACACTGCATTCATTAATTAGTTTAAACAGCGAAACACTTTTTTTCTAAATATTAACTGCTGTTTCAAATCGCCCGCCAACAGAAGTTAAAATAAACTGATAACATAAAGTTGGCACTGCATTTGGAATACAACCAACATTCATTCACAATTAAAAAACAAAACAAATGAAAACCATTAAAAGCCTGGCGCTTTTGTTTGTAGCTGCAACCATAGCATTGGGTGCAACTGCACAAACGTCAACAACACCGAAGCAGACAAGCAGCACTACTTCGACTTCAAAAACTGCTAAAACAGAAACAAAGCCTGCAGCGGGAAAGGTTAAACCAGCTGACACCAAAGCCAAACCGGCAACCAAACCGGCAGCTAAGCCAGCAGCCAAAGCTGATGCTACTAAAAAGTAGTACCATTTAAGTTTCTGGTAAAGAAAAACCCCGGCCAAATGGCCGGGGTTTACTTATATCCTTTTTCAACATTACCGGTGTTGAAACAAATTGGTTTTCTCATTTCAAACAAATTCATACATTCACACATAACTAAAAACAAAAACAATGAAAGCAATTAAAACATTGGCGCTTCTATTTATAGCCGCCGCCATTACATTCAGCGTAAATGCGCAGGGAACTACTACCGGGGCTAAAGGCTCAACAGGTGCCAAAAGCAGCACTGCTGCAAAAACAACCACAACTGCAAAACCGGCACCAGCCGCAAAAGCTGCTCCGGCTGCCCAACCAGCGCCTGCTGCAAAAAAAGCACCTGCTACAGCCGATAAAGCTGACCCAACTTCGCAGGGCCCGAACGGCGAACCAGCATATGTTGGCCCAAAAGGCGGTAAATATTATATAAACAAAAGCGGTACTAAAGTTTATAAAGTAGTACCTAAGAAATAGTAACCCATTATTAAAATAAAAGGGCCCCTTTCTGCTGAAAGGGGCCCTTTTATTTTGGAGCGATAAAATTTATAGCGCCGGGAACAATCTTCATTCTAATGGGAGAAAATCCAATAAACTCTCCATCCATATCTATAGGCAGTGGCCCTTCAGGCGATTCAATTAAAATTTCTGATGCCGATAAATATTTAAGCTCCGGATGGTCTATTTTTTTTGACTTTCTGATACTGCCAAGGTTCTTCAAATACGTAGGAATAGAAATTGCACCTATAATTACAACCGAAAACAATTTATCATCGGGCAAGGCATCAGGGGCTATTCCCATGCCGCCGCCAAAATATTTGCCGTTTGCTACAACCAGGCTCATAATACTTCTTTCGTAATTAAAAGTATCGGCACTTACTTTTACAGGTTTGTTTTTGTAAGTAAGCATAGCTGATAAAAGCGCCTTTTGGTAAGTTAAAAAGGGGCCGAGGGCCCTTGATGACGTGGATAGGTCCAGGACTATTGCGCCACCTATACCAACATCCGTAATATTTATAAAGTAACGGGTGGCGGGCTTACCGCTTTTATCTGAAAACGATGTTAAGCCTATATCTATCCTTCTGAAACAGTCCTCATCTATCCATTTTTTCAGCAATCCGATGTTAAAGCTAACACCCATGGTTCGGGCAAAGTCGTTACCGGTGCCATGGGGCAAAACGCCAATTGCGGGCAGGTCATGTTCTCCCAGGCTTACGTTATTTTGCTTAAACAGCATTACTCCGTTCACTACCTCATTCAGGCTTCCGTCTCCGCCTACACAAATAATATGCGTAGCACCCCATATTGCCGCATTACGGGCCAATTCAACCGAGTGGTCGGCATGTTCGGTTACCACAAAATTTAAAGTTTCAGGACCGGTAAAAACAGCCTTTACAGAGGCAATCAGCTTATCCCGTTTCTTTATTTTACCGTGAAGAATAAAGGTTATCTGCTTCATCAATATTAGACCCCCGCTTTTTGAAAATGCAATTAAATGTCAACAGCCTCCTAATTTTAACGTGAGTTATGGATTAAA
>PMXD01000314.1 GCA_003165895.1 Bacteroidota bacterium
GTTATTTTGGAACTGTTACTTAGATTGATCAATGCAGGGATAGCGGGAATAAATTATAACACGTACGATAGTCTTGATAACTTTTTTGACGGGTTTGATGAACAAATTGCTTCATGTAAGGCAAATAATGCCGAAAAGGCCGCAATCTATATTGCTTCGGCCGTAGCCAGGGCCAGCAACGACTACTGGAACAACATCCTTTCCAATGGGCCGTCCTCACCAGTGCCGGGAACATGGACCCAATATCTTAATTCCAGCTACTGGCCCGTTAATTATAACAACCTTTCTGCTTGGGTTGGAGCTTCATATTTGGAGAATTGGCGGGGACCGCTTCACTTCAAACAATAAATATGCAATATTCAGCAGGTGGTTAATCAAAAAATAAAATTCCGCGAAGGCTTCAGGCCTTTCGGCGCCAGCGTTTTGGAAGAAGATGTGCTGCTTAACTTTGAAGGCAAGCTTCCAATCAGTCCTTATATGACCATCACCTATCAAACCAAAACTGAAAAAATAAAGTTTTTGCAGGGAGTAACGCATGCCGATGGCACATGCCGGATTCAAACTGTAAACCAGGCTCAAAACGCCTTGTTCTACCAATTACTAAAGCATTTCAAACAAAAAGCGGGCATAGGCGTGTGCTTAAACACCTCTTTCAACCTCAATTACGAACCCATCGTTTGCACACCCCAGCAGGCCCTTGCAACTTTCTATGGCAGCGGGTTAGATGTTCTAATCATGGGAAACTATATAATTGGCTCGTAAGTCCATTAAAATCAGCCTTTTAAAAATAGATTAGTTCCCCGCATTTATTACTGCCCAAAGGGTTTGCTGGTATTATATAATCTTCTATTTTTGCCCCGCAATTTTAAAAAATGGCCAACCTAAAAGAAGTAAGAATCCGTATAGCCTCTGTTAACACTACCCAACAGATAACCAAGGCAATGAAACTGGTAGCGGCCTCTAAGCTGAAACGTGCACAGGACCGTATTCTTCAAATGCGCCCTTATTCAGAAAAACTGAATGAGATTCTCAGCAATATCATGGATAACCTGGAAGGGGGTACCTCGCTTAGCTTTAATAAAAAGCGTACAGTAAAAAATGTTTTGATTGTTCTTATCACCTCTGACAAAGGCCTTGCAGGCGGTTTTAACTCAAACCTGATAAAAACTGCCAGAAAGCTGGTGAACGAAACCTATGCTCAACAAAGAAGCAAAGGCGGAGTAAGCATGCTGTTTGTTGGAAAGAAGGGATTCGATTTCTTTAAAAAAGAACAAGACCTGAATCTTATTGCCGATAACGTAAGTTTAATGGCAGGCGTTACTTTTGAGCGCTCGCAGAAAGTTTCTCAGTTTTTGATGGATAGCTTTGCTGAGGAGAAATACGATGTTATAGAAGTAGTGTATTCCAAATTTGTGAATGCGGCTACACAGCGTTTTATGGTAGAAAGATTCCTGCCGGTTGAAGCCAGCAGCGAAAAGAAGAAAAGCAAAGCCAAAGCCGATTACATCTTTGAACCTGAAAAAGAAAAATTGTTGGAAGAGTTAGTGCCTAAAATCCTGAATACCCAGTTTTTTAAGGCATTGTTGGATACCAATGCATCTGAACATGGCGCCCGTATGGTGGCCATGGATTCAGCTACCAACAACGCACAGGAACTAATAAAGACACTCAAAATTCAATATAACCGCGAACGCCAGGCCGCCATTACCAAAGAAATCCTTGAGATTGTTGGTGGTGCCGCAGCTTTGGAAGAAAAGTAGTCTTAATTTAGATTTTAGAACCAAGATTCAAGAACCAAGACTGAAATTGGTCGATGTATTAATCTTGGTTCTAAAATCTAATATCTTGATTCTGTTATGGAAAACCTTCACCAACATATCGAAGCCCTTGTCTTCAGCTCTGAAACTGCTGTTACTACGGCAGATTTAATTCAGGCCATGCACAAAGCTTTTCCTCAGGATTTGCTGGATGAACAGGTAGTGACCCAAATTCTGAAAGACCTGGAAGAAAAATTTAAAAGCGACATTTTTGCTTTTGAACTGCGTATAATTGGTGGTGGGTACCAGTTTTTTACCAAAGTAGCTTATCATCATACAGTATCCTCTTTCATTGGACTTAAAGAAAAAAGGCGTCTTTCAACGGCAGCCCTCGAAACGCTTTCCATTATCGCCTACCGCGGCCCCATTACCAAAAGCGAATGTGAAAAAATCCGCGGCGTTAACTGCGACTATTCAGTTGAAAAGCTGCTTGAAAAAGAACTCATAGAAGTAGCCGGCCGTATGGAAAACATGCCCGGAAAACCTGTTATTTATAAAGTAACCCAAACCTTCCTCGATTACTTCGGCATCAACTCCACTAAAGAGTTACCTAAACTAAAAGATGTAATCCCCGTTTACGACGAAAACGTTGTTGGCGAAGTCCCCGAAGTTATTTCAGACAGGCCAGCTGATACTGAACAGCCTACTGAAACTCAGTAATTATAGCATGAGTTATGTATTTAAACTATAATAACTATACTGGTAGTCAATATATCGTATTTTATTGCCGTCTGCTTTAGCTGACGGNNCCGTCAGCTAAAGCAGACGGCAATAAAGATGAAAAACAGCACACATTTTTTATGAGGTTATTCGTACCTGCATTCCTCGGCTGTTTACTCTGTATTTTCTCCGTGCGATAAATGTATTTGCATTTTGCTTTTGCCCGAAAATTTCCCATGTTTAAAGTCTCAACCCAACGTTTATGAAAAATCAAATACTTCTCGCCCTTCTTTTTCTCGCCCTGTGCACCTCCGCGCAATCGCCTGATTACACCCAATACGCCGACCCATTTGTTGGCACCGGCGACCACGGCCATACATTCCCCGGCCCTACTATGCCTTTTGGTATGGTGCAACTAAGCCCCGACACCAGGCTAAAAGGATCGGATGGATGCAGTGGCTATCACTATTCCGACAAAGTTATTTACGGCTTCTCGCACACCCACCTCAGCGGCACAGGCTGCTCAGATTATGGCGATGTGCTGCTGATGCCAACTGTTGGCAAACCACAATTCAGCAATAAAAAATATTCATCCTCGTTTTCAAAAAGCAGCGAAAAAGCATCGCCCGGCTACTATTCGGTTTTCCTGGATAAACCTAAAGTGAAAGTGGAACTGACCGTTACCAAACGCACCGGCCTCCACAAATATACCTTCCCTAAATCGTCTTCATCCAACATCATCTTAGACCTTACGCACCGCGACTATGCCAAACAAGGCGAAATAAATATTACAGGCAATAACGAAATAAGTGGCATGAGGTTAAGCACCGCCTGGGCCAAAAATCAATACGTGTATTTTGTCATTCAGTTTTCAAAGCCCTTTACTAAATCAGGTATTGTAAAAGCAAATGTATTAACACCCAATGCAAAACACGATACCGGCAGTTTCTTAAAAGCCTACGTAAGTTTCGAAACAACAGATGGCGAGGTGATATACGCCAAAGTGGGTATTTCAGCAGTAAGTATTGAAGGCGCGCGCAAAAATCTCGAAGCCGAACAACCGGGTTGGGAATTCGACAAAACCGTTGCCAGCGCAAAAGCTGAATGGAATAAAGAGTTGAGCAAAATTGAAATCGAAAGTAAAGATGCCTCGGTTATGCGCACTTTCTATTCAGCCATGTACCACTCTATGACCCCGCCCAATCTTTACCAGGATGTAGATGGCAAATACCGCGGCCGCGATTTGAAGATTCATGAAACCAAAGACTTTACATACTATACAGTATTCTCTTTATGGGATACTTACCGCGCCGAGCATCCTTTACTTACTTTAATTGACCGTAAACGCACCCTCGATTTTGTAAAAACATTTTTAACCCAATACGAGCAGGGCGGTTTACTGCCGGTGTGGGAACTATCAAGCTGCGAAACCAATTGTATGATTGCCTACCACTGTGTACCCGTAATTACAGAAGCTTATATGAAAGGCATTACAAACTTCGATACCAATGAAGCCCTGGCAGCCATGAAAAAGAGCGCCATGGATGACCGGGCCGGATTAGGCAGCTACATCAAAAACGGTTACATCAAAAAACTGGACGCCGGCGAAAGCGTGTCAAAAACATTGGAGTACAGTTACGACGATTGGTGTATTGCGCAGTTTGCCAAAAAGCTGGGTAAAATGGACGACTACAACTACTTTATAAAACGCGCCCAGAACTACAAAAATCTTTTCGACCCAAGTACCGGCTTTATGCGGCCTAAACAGGAAGGCTTCATCTCTCCGTTCGACCCATTTGCTGTTACACATGACTATACTGAAGCCAACGCATGGCAATATTCGTTTTATGAACCGCAGGATATGACCGGCGAAATAAAACTAATGGGCGGCAAAGAAAAAATGGCCCGCATGTTAGATTCGCTTTTTAATGTGCCATCAAAAATGCACGGCCATGCACAAAGCGACATATCAGGCATGATAGGCCAGTACGCGCACGGCAACGAACCCAGCCACCACCTCATTTACGAATACGACTACGTAGGTCAGCCATGGAAGGCCCAGTTTATGCTCCGCCGTGTTATGAACGAATTATACCACGATGCCCCCGCTGGCCTCTCTGGCAACGAAGACTGCGGACAAATGAGCGCCTGGTATATCCTCAGCGCCCTCGGCTTCTACGAACTCTGCCCCGGCTCCGACCACTACGACATCGGCTCGCCTATAGTTGACAAGGCTGTGATACATTTTGAAAATGGAAAAACCTTTACCATCAAAGCCAACAATAATTCTAAAGGAAACGTCTACATCCAATCAGCAAAACTAAACGGCTCTAACTATACGAAAAGCTATTTCAATTACACTGATATTGCCAACGGTGGTGAGTTGGAGTTTAACATGAGTGCTGAACCCAACAAAGCCTGGGGTTCATCTGATAGTGATGTGCCAGTAACGAAGATTGACTAGAATGTGATGATGTGACAATTAGCCAATGTGATAATTGAAATACAAAATTATGAGGCAGGATAAGATTGAGGATAATGTTATATTGAAATTGTCATTTGAATTTGCATTAGAGATTATTGCCTACTCAGAGTTGCTTGATACCAATAGAAAATACATTATCTCAAAACAACTTCTGAAGTCAGGAACATCTATTGGAGCAAATGTTCGGGAAGCACAAAACTCTGAAAGCAAAGCCGATTTCATTCACAAGTTTAAAATAGCTGCTAAGGAAGCGGATGAGACCCAATACTGGCTGCAACTGTGTAAGTTTTCTAAAAACTACCCCGATTGTGAGCATCTGATAAAACGAGTGGAAGAATTAAATAGAATTATTACCAAAATAATTTCAACGTCAAAAAGGCAATAGAAAGCAACCATTTGCCAATTGGCATTGTCACATTGGCTAATTGTCACATTATCACATTTGTTAATCGTCAAATTAAAAAATGAACAACAACACCAAAACCTCCTCCCTCGTAACCCTTATATCGGTTTTCTTTTTTTGGGGATTTGTAGCGGCCAGCAATTCGGTGCTGATTCCTTTGTTTAAAAAACACTTCGACCTGTTGCAATGGCAAAGCCAGCTGGTTGATTTTGCATTTTACATTTCATACACCGTTGGGTCACTCATATACTTCTTCATTTCATACAGCATCGGCGACCCGCTTAATAAAATAGGATACAAAAAGGGCCTCGTAATTGGTTTATGTATTTCGGCAGTAGGCGCCCTGGGCTTTGTTCCGGCTGCTGCTGCTAAATCATACCCCATGCTGCTCTCCTCGCTGTTTATTGTGGGGCTGGGTTTTGCATTGCAGCAAATTGTTGCCAATCCTTATGTCATCGCGCTGGGCAATCCTGCCACCGGTAGCCACCGGGTTAGCCTTGCCGGTGGAGTCAACTCATTCGGCACAGCCATCGGGCCTTTATTGCTAAGTTTTGCCATTTACGGAAATGTGGTTCAAAAGGGCGATGTACCCATCAGCGCAGTGCAAATGCCTTACCTCGTTCTGTTTGGTATGTTTTTGCTGTTCGCATTCATCCTCGGAATTTCCAAACTACCCGCTGTTACCAATCCCGAGAAAATGGAGCGCGATTTTGGTGCATTCAGACATCCGCAGATATTATGGGGTATGCTGGCCATTTTTGTTTATGTGGGTGTTGAGGTCACTATACAAAGCAACATGCCCGCCCTGATGGAAAAACCTGAAATTCTAGGTTTAGACCACACTAAAACAGTCCATTTCATCTCCCTGTTCTGGGGCTGCCTGATGATAGGCCGTTGGACCGGTGCCATCACAGTTTTTAATCCGTCAAAAATGATGCGCCGGTTATTAACCGTAATCGTTCCCCTGGTGGCATTTGCGGTAATTATCGGGGTCAACTACATCAAGATGAGTGCCGAAGGAAATCCACAACAGGTTTCAGACCTTTTCGGCTTTTCCCCGATGATACTGGTTATTATAGTTGCATTTCTTTTAGCCAACGAAAAACCGGCACGCACCATGATGCTGTTTGGCACCATGGCCGCCATTATGATGCTGATTGGCTTAGTTACTTCCGGAAAAATTGCCTTATACGCCTTTGTCAGCGGCGGATTATTTTGCTCAGTGATGTGGCCTTGTATCTTCTCTCTTTCAATTGCCGGCCTGGGTAAATATACCTCGCAGGGTTCATCCCTGTTAATTATGATGATTGCCGGAGCTGCGGCCATACCACCACTGCAGGGTTTAATTTGCGATACCGACAAAATAAGCCCGGGAATCTTCGGAATCTCCTGGACCCACTTCTCATACATCGTACCCCTGCTAGGTTTTAGCTACCTCGCCTTCTACGGATGGAAAGTAAAATCAGTATTAAAAGCACAGGGCATTGATTACGATGCGCAGACGGAGGTGCAAGGGCATTAAAGTATACTACATAATCCAACCTAAATGGCCAGCAGCCCCCTCATCCTAAATCCTTCTCCGGGAGAGAAGGACTTTGAAGGTTTAGCCTTTTAGCGTTTAATGTAACTATATAATTGAGGGGCATTAGAACCCTCTCCTTCGNNGAGGGCAGGGTGAGGATGTATTGGCAATTTTGCAATGTTTAGCCAGGTTATGATAGCCGGAGAAGCATTAATATTTGCTTAACTTCGGAATATGGAAAGCCTGAATCCATTACAACTAGAAATTCTCAAATTATTCAGAAATTATGAGAGTGAACGCGACTTGCTGGATTTAAAGCAGGTTTTGATTGACTATTTAAGTAAGCGGGTTGTAAATGAGGCAGATAAAGCCTTTTCGGAGAAAGGGTATGATGCATCGACAATTGAACAATGGAGGAAAGAACATAATAGAAAGAAACAATGAATGTTGTAGTTGATACGAACGTCTTTGTAATCTCCTTAACTTCGAAGTCACCTTACCACAAGATTTTTACCGCGCTCCGCAATCAGGAATATTCAATTTCTGTAAGCAACGACATCCTTTTAGAGTATCATGAAGTTATTGAGCAAAAATATTCAGTACGTGCTGCCCATGAATTTATAAATCTGCTGGCAGAACTTAATAACGTAAGCTTTATAAACGTTTATTACAATTGGCACCTGATACATGTAGATTTCCCAATTTATTTGCTGTCTTACCACAACATGTACATGATGTGCGACCTTCATACTTGCCGTCATTAATTAAGTATTTACTCTCCTTCGAGTTGTTTGAATCACTTTTATCACCGCCCAATGAACCCAGTAATGCTAACAAAGAAATTACTAATCCTATTATAACAAGCCAAAGACAACCTTTCTTCATGATATAATTTTGTCGGTTTGTATCTGTACTCTGATTAGTTTAATTGTATGAGGTTATAACTCCATTTTCACCACCATAAAAACAGGACGGTGTATAGTTATCCCAACACCACTGCCAACTAACACCATTCCCATAATTTGAAGGGTTAGCACTATTCGGATTACCTCTTTCATATCTTAACATATCAACGGACATTCCTATCCATATTCCATTATTAGCTATTCTTTCACAAGTTGCCTCAGACCACTCAGGATGTTTTTTATTAATTCTTCCGGCTTTTGTGTTATAATACTTNNTCTTTATCAGATTCCGCCTTCCAAACTTTGATGGCGCTATCTTTTATAGCCTGTTTTCTATCCTTGATGGACTTAACAAAACTTCTTAATGATTTAGCATACTCTAATCCCAATTCAGCACTATCCCGCAATTTGGAATGGACTTCAGATAAACTATCCGTATTAATTCTCACAACCGAATCTTGATTTAAGAAATCAAGTTCTACTAGAGCATTAATTAAGATAGAATCTCCCTCTACATTAATTGCTTCAATTCTTTTTTCTCGTTCGGTTTTACAAGAGAATAAAGATGTAGCGATGGCAAGAATAAAAATGAAGTTAATTTTATTCATAAGTAATAAATTTTACTTCCCTGTTTTTCTCAACTCATTAATAGCATCAACAATCTTTTCTATAAATTCATCTGGCAACTCCGGACCCTGTCTTAACTTCCCGTCTGGCATTCTGATTTGTATTTTTACACTATGTTCATTTTTATCATACCAATCATCGTTTTTATATGTAATTCGTATTCGTGTCTTCCCTTCCATTTCTATTTCAATGTATGGGTGTTCCCGTTTATCTTTTCCTCTTATCCAATTCTTTGCCATTTACACTGAGTTTTTATATCTGTAACTAAAGTATTACTAGCCAACCTATATTTCCCTGATTAAATATCCTCAACCTTAAACATCAACTTCTCCCCCTCACAAAAAGCAACGTGATAATTCATTTGGCCTTCTTTGTCCTCACGTTCTTCTTAATAACCTCCCATGAAGTGCGCTTAGTGGAATTACTATAAGATTTCAGGCGCTCATCCAAAAGTTCTCTTTGCATTACTGGAAGAACAATTTTATTCTCAAGGTTACTAAGGCTCTTATTGTTCAATAATTTCATGATAAGTAATTTACAGCATTGCTAATTTAATACATTTATGTATTCCTCGGCTAGTTATCTCCGTGCCTCCATGCGATACTGCACTTAAAACTCCCTAAAAACAAAAAGGCCCTCATTCTCACAAGGGCCTTTCAAAAAAATTAAAACCTAAGTATTAATGCGCAAAAGTCAAAGCCACATCAGCAGCTATGCCTTGTATTTGTTTTTCAACCTCGTCAGTCATTGGGTTTTTCAGGCCTTTCAGCAAATCAGGGAAACGGGTTTCTAACTGGGTAAAATAATCTTTTTCAAAATCCTTCATTTTGTTAAGCGGCACCTTGGCAGCAAGGTTCCTGGCGCCTACATACAAAATAGCAACCTGCTTCTCAACGCTATAAGGAGTGAACTGTGCTTGTTTCAAAATTTCAACATTACGGGCACCTTTATCCAATACTGATTTAGTAGCAGCATCAAGGTCAGAACCGAATTTTGAGAAGGCCTCCAACTCGCGGTATTGCGCCTGATCAAGTTTCAAAGTACCAGCCACTTTCTTCATCGCTTTAATCTGAGCGTTACCACCCACACGCGATACCGAGATACCTACGTTGATTGCAGGACGGATACCAGCGTTAAACAAGTTTGATTCAAGGAATATCTGTCCGTCGGTAATGGAGATAACGTTGGTAGGGATATAAGCCGATACATCACCCGCCTGTGTTTCGATAATAGGCAAAGCAGTTAACGAACCACCACCTTTTACCAGGTGCCGGATTGAATCCGGAATATCATTCATTTGCGAAGCAACTTCAATGTTGGCGTTAATCTTAGCCGCCCTTTCAAGCAACCTACTGTGCAGGTAGAATACATCACCAGGGTAAGCCTCACGTCCCGGAGGACGTTTTAATAGTAGAGATACCTCACGGTAAGCAACAGCCTGTTTCGACAAGTCATCATACACAATCAAAGCCGGGCGGCCGGTATCACGGAAAAACTCGCCAATCGCAGCGCCCGCAAATGGAGCGTAGAACTGAAGAGGAGCCGGGTCAGCAGCAGAAGCACAAACAACTACAGTGTAAGCCATAGCGCCGTTATCTTCCAGTGTTTTTTGTATACGGGCAACGGTAGATGATTTCTGTCCGCAGGCAACATAAATACAGTAAACCGGTTCGCCCTTATCGTAAAATTCTTTTTGGTTCAGGATAGTATCAATAGCCACCGCAGTTTTACCAACCTGGCGGTCACCGATGATAAGTTCACGCTGTCCACGGCCAATAGGAATCATCGCATCAATAGCTTTGATACCGGTTTGAAGCGGCTCATTCACCGGTTGACGGTAAATAACGCCCGGAGCTTTTCTTTCCAAAGGCATATCATACAATTCGCCGGTTATAGGCCCTTTGCCATCTATAGGTTCGCCCAGTGTGTTCACTACGCGGCCAACAAGCCCTTCACCTACTTTTAACGAACCGATAACGCCTGTTCTTTTAACAGTATCACCTTCTTTAATTTTTTCCGAAGGTCCCATCAAAACCACACCAACGTTGTCTTCTTCCAGGTTCAAAACTATCGCTTTGATACCATTCTGGAATTCAACCAACTCACCAGCGCGGGCATTGGTCAGTCCGTATACACGGGCAATACCATCACCCACCTGCAACACGGTACCTACTTCTTCTAATTCAGCGGCGCCTTTAAAGCCAGATAGCTGCTCGCGCAGTATCGCTGAAATTTCATCCGGTTTTACTTCTACCATATTTATTGATATTTGAATTATTTATGAATACTTTTTAACGAAAGAGTCATCTTCAATAACACCTTTCAGTGTGCTTAATCTTCTGCTCACACTACTATCAATCATTTTATCGCCCCACTGCAAAACAAACCCTCCTATAATATTGGCGTCTACTTCTTCGGTCAACTCTACTTCACCCAGCTTCTCGTTCTTTTTCAGGGTGTCAATAATACCCTTCACTATATTTTCATCCAGTTTTATAGCCGAGCTGATTTTAACCGGGGTAATATTTTTCAGTTCATTGTATTGCAAAATAAACGAGTGCGTAATTTCATTCAGATAAGCTTCGCGGCCTTTTTTAATAACCAGGGTTATAAACTGGTATAGCACTGAATCTATCTTACCTTCAAAAAGCTGCTGAACAACATTCAACTTCCTGTCGGTATGAATGATAGGGCTTTTAAACATTAATTTCAGGTCGCGGTTACTTTCAAAAATCGCGTTCACATCTTTAATGTCTTTATATACCTGCTCCAGCCTGCCTTGTTCATTCACAAGCTGAATCAGTGATTTTGCGTATCGTGTTGCTAAACTAAATGCACTCATTTTTATTAGATATTAGAACCTAGAAGCAAGAACCAAGATTCAATTCGCCGGCCTTTTTCTTGGCTCTTGAATCTTGGTTCTTGTTTCTATTTTATTTAATTCAGGTTAGATTCCTTAGCCAGTTTATTTACATACTCTAATTGCTCGGCATTGCCTTTCAGGTCTTTGCGGATTACTTTTTCAGCAATATCCAAAGCCAGTAAACCAACTGAGTTCTTCACTTCAGTAATAGCGGCCCTTTTCTGAATTTCAATTTCGCGGAAAGCTGTTTGAATTTTTGCCTCAACTTCCTGTTGGGCCTTGGCCAGCATTTCATTCTTCAACTTATCTGCTGCTTCTTTTGCCTCGTGCAAAATCATGTTTCTTTCTTCTTTAGCCTGGTTTAACAAGTCCAGGTTTTTTGAAGTTAATGCTGCCATTTCGGCACGTGCTTTATTTGCCTGATCTAATGAATCAGCGATTGTTTTTTCGCGTTCATCGAGCATGCCAAGAATAGGTTTCCAGGCAAATTTTGCCAGGATGAAAAAAAGTGCCCCGAATGTTATTACCATCCAGAAAACTAAGCCTATCGCGGGTTTTACGAGTTCCATATTTTTTTGTTTAGATATTAGATACTAGAACCAAGAATCAAGAACAAGAGGGTTAAAGTCTTGGCTCTTATATCTTGTTTCTTGCATCTTTTCTTTACTTTTAGACATTTAGAATCAAGAACCAAGATTCAAGAACAAGACCATTTACAGTCTTGGTTCTTGATTCTGGCTTCTTTTAATCTTTTCAGGCAACGCAGCCAACCGCTTTTGTTGCCCGAAGATTTTTGCTATTAGCTTTTGAATACAACCAATAGACCCACAACCATTGCAAAGAAGGCGGCACCTTCTACAAGCGCTGCGGTAAGGATCATGTTAGCACGGATGTCATTCAGTGATTCTGGCTGGCGGGCAATAGCCTCAACCGCACCTTTACCGATTTGTCCGATACCAACACCTGCTCCAAGTGCTGCCATTCCTGCACCTAAAGCTGCAATACCGTAACCTATTCCAAGGCCGTCTGCTGCTAATAATACTGTGTTAAGCATGATGTTTGATTTTTAAAAGTGAATAAATAACAGAGTTTAAATAATTGATTCTTTATGATTATGCGGCTCTTCTAAAGCTGCACCAAAATATATAGCCGATAACAAGGTAAATACATACGCTTGTATTAAGCCCACCAATAATTCCAGTAATCCCATAAACACATTAAAGGCCACTGCAAAAACACCAACACCTAATCCCACCCCTTTGTGCATTTCGCCAAAAATAA
This sequence comes from Bacteroidota bacterium, assembly GCA_003165895.1. Classification (GTDB taxonomy): domain Bacteria; phylum Bacteroidota; class Bacteroidia; order Chitinophagales; family LD1; genus Bog-950. The sequence continues at coordinate 12,564 of PMXD01000314.1, forward strand.
AAATGAGGCAGAAAAATGATAACGCAATAATGTGGCCTGCCGTAATGTTGGCAAACAATCGTATCGTTAATACAAACGGGCGAAGGAAGACGCCCATAATTTCGATAGGTGTAAGAATGATAAGAATGGGTTTAGGTACCCCCGGCATTGCAAATACGTGGTGCCAGTAGTTCTTGTTAGCATTGATGGTGGTAATAATGAAAGTAAACACAGCCAATGTACCCGTAATGGCAATGTTACCAGTAAGGTTAGCCCCACCCGGTAACAGCGGTATCATACCTAACAAATTACCAAACCATATAAAGAAGAAGATAGTAAGCAGGTAAGGCATAAACCTTTCGTACTTAGGGCCAATAGATTGCTTTGCAATATCATCGCGGATGAAAATAATGATAGGCTCGAAAAACGACTGTATCCCTTTAGGTGCGTGGCCGGCATTTTTTTTATATGAACCGGCAACCGAAAGAAAAATAATTAATAACAATGCAGCGCTAAAGAAAAGAGATGCCACATCTTTAGTAATAGAGAAATCCCAGATTTTAGCAGTGGCAGCGGCATCAACTTCATTGTTAGCGCCAACAACCTCTACCTGGTTCTTCTCGTTTAGCTTATAATTATAGTTGCCTGCACAAGTAGCTTTGCCATGCTTAAAATTGCCTGACGAGAAAAACTCCAACCCCTTATCGGTATAAAGAATAACCGGTAATGGAAGCGCAACAACACTTTCACCTTCGCCCATAACATGCCACTCGTGCGAATCGCTGATGTGTTCGATGATTAATTTTCCGGCATCAAACTTTGCAGTTGGAGTTTCCTCTTGCGGGTTGGCGGAAGCCGTAAAAACTGCAAAAACAGCGAAAAAAATGACTGTAAAGCAGTATTTGAGATTGGTTTTTATGGCTGTGATCATTTCTTATCTTTTCAAAAGCGGCGCAAACATAAAATAATCCTAGGTTTAGGAAAAGGTTTTAATGAAAAAGACCACTCAATTTTTCATATTTTTTTCCGCACGGGGGTAATTGCTGGTCTTAGTCCAGATTATGCCAAATAAAACAACAACCTTTAATCCAGGCGGGCTACCTGCGCATTTCTTTATATAAAATGCTCACTTCCAATGCACTGAAAACAAAATAATAGAATAGAAAATGCAAGGCCAGCGTTTGGCGGTTATCTTTTGAGTACAGGAGGAAACCAACCAACACCGCCAGATAAAAAAAGAACTTTAAAGTTGTTGATAACATAAATGCCCGTATAAAAGCGTTGCCCGGGCTGCTTTTAGCATTTAATAAAAGTAAGTGAACCGCAGTTACCGTAACCGCAAAAATGCCCAAAAGCCAAAACCCATCATATAGCCTCATCTTTTCCGGCATCTGGTTATTCCACACCCACTGCAACCCCGCACAAATAAGGGTTATAATAAAAACCAATGACAAAAATTTTGTAGTTGACGATTTCATTTTTTCTAAGATTATAGACACCCTATCAATAACGGAGTGCAAAAATAAAATCTAATGGCCCACATAAAAGAAATAGGTCTTCAATTTATAAAAGCATATTTTTGAAACAACTATCCCAGCCTAAAACGTGCTTATGATTAAACGTATACACCTACTGACATTACTAACCCTACTCTTCAGCTTTTCGCGGGCCCAGTATTATACAGGTTTTAATACAAGCTCGTATGCCGGGGTCACCGGCGTAGGTTTTAATCCCGCAATAGCCGATAACCCCTTTATAGTAGATATCAATTTAATCAGCATGGGGCTGGCTGTCAATAACAATTATATAGGTGTTGACCGCTCAACCTTTATGAATGCCCTTAAAGGTTCTATTGTAAGTGACAGCGCCTTTCAGAAAGACCACCTGCTTGAACGTGTTAACGGCAAGGACAAAGACATTTTTATGGGGGCCCAGGTGCAGGGGCCCTTGTCTTTCATGTTCACTTTCGGAAAAGGAAAGAACAAGAATAAGAACGCGCTGGCTTTCAGTTACAATGCCAACATGGTCTTTAATGTCAACAACCTCAGCGAAACACTTGCCCGCTCAGCCTACTACGGCATGGGTTATAAAGCCGATTCTGTTACCAACTTTGTTGGGCAAAATCTGAGCAACTCCAACCTGGCAGTTAAAACCATGGCCTGGATGGACTATGGTGTTACCTACTCGCGCGTTATATACGACCAGGGCGACCACTTTATTAAACTGGGCGGCACGCTTAAATTAATTGATGGCATTATAGGCGGATATTTATATGGCAATAACCTGAATTACAAATGGCCTAATTACGATTCTGTTTCAATTAATAATGCCTCTGTTAAATATGCTTTGTCTGGCAGCGCTACGCAGGTGGCCCAGCAAATCAGCAACGGAAACTTCCAGGCAGGTACATTTCTTAAAAATGCGATGTCGTTTACTTATGCAAAACCATCTGCCGCGGTTGACCTTGGCTTTGTTTACGAATGGCGCCCCGATAAAGACAAATACAAATACCGCATGGATTGCGACGACCAGTGGGATTATTCCAAGCAGCGCTACAAACTCTCCGTTGGTTTTTCCATCATAGATTTTGGCGCCGTTAAATTTAAACAGGATGTAACCACTGGCAGCTTTTACGCCAACGTACAAAACTGGAACGTTCAACACCTTAAATTTCCTAATGGTTTGCAAAGCTTCAACGATACCATCTCATCCCGCTTCGGATATACCACTACATCTACCGCATTTACCATGTGGCTGCCAACCCGCTTTAACCTGTATGTTGATTACAACATCGCCTATGGCTTTGGCGTAAACCTGGCAGGTGTACTATCTCCTGATATGGCTAAAGACCGTAACATGGTACAGGACGTATCTACCTTTACCCTTACCCCAAAATTCGACCACTCATATGTCGGCGTATACCTGCCTTTATCGTATGATGTATACGGTAACTTCAACTTCGGCGCCACCCTCCGCTTAGGCCCTTTGTTTGTAGGGACCCAGGATATATTGGCCTTCTTCGCCAAAAAACATATTTACAATGAGGAGTTCCATGCCGGTATAAAAATCACTATCCCATACCACAAATTGCGCGATAAGGATAAAGACGGAGTCTCCAACAAAAAAGATAAATGCCCTAACGAGCCCGGCCCTTGCATCACACACGGATGCCCCGACCGCGATAGCGACGGCGTACTGGATAAAGACGACTGGTGCCCTGATACTCCCGGCCCGGTTGAATTACACGGCTGCCCTGATAGCGATGGCGATGGTATTATTGATATCATGGATTCATGTCCGTTCGAGAAAGGCCTGGCCATTAACCACGGCTGCCCCGACCGCGATAGCGATGGCATTATAGATAAGTATGACGAATGCCCCGACCAGCCAGGACTTGCCCAATTTAACGGCTGCCCTGACCGTGATAGCGATGGGGTACCGGACAAGCTCGATTGGTGCCCCGACCTGCCCGGCCCTAAAGAACACCACGGATGCCCTGATACCGATAAAGACGGCGTTTACGACGACGTAGACCAGTGCGTACTTACACCCGGCCCTGCCGAAAACCACGGCTGCCCATGGCCTGATAGAGATGGCGACGGCATACCTGATAAGGACGACGAGTGCCCGGATGTATTCGGCGNNGATGTATTCGGCGTGCCTGAAAACCACGGCTGTCCTAAGTTAGAGAAGAAAGAAATTGAAACCGTTAAATACGCATTCGAAAACCTCGAGTTTGCAACCGGTAAGGATGAAATTAAATCCAAATCATTCTTCTCCCTCAACGCCCTCGCCGACTTGCTGAAGAAAAAAGCAAACTACGGCCTCCGCATCGAAGGCCATACCGATAACGTGGGTAAAGACGAATCAAACCTTATCCTATCGCAAAAACGTGCTACGGCCGTTAAAAACTACCTGGTTAAACGCGGTGTCGATGGTTCCAAACTCGATGCCTTCGGCTATGGCGCCAGCAAACCAATTGCTGATAACGATACGCCGGAAGGCCGCCAGAAAAACAGGCGTGTTGAAATGAAGATTACATTCCATTAAACGCTAATTAATCTATTTGCAAAAAGCTGCTGAAACAACTCAGCGGCTTTTTTATTTATAGTCCCGCGCATAATGTATAGAGTGTCCCGGCTGCTCTGTATTAACTCTCCTCCTGATTCAGGAGG
>PMXD01000320.1 GCA_003165895.1 Bacteroidota bacterium
TAGAGGGTTTGCGTGGATGCATTTCCTTAACTTAACGACATTTGAATCAAGACCGAAGGATTCCGTCTTTGTTCCTAAATCTTACTTCTAAGTTCTAATCAGGAATGGTAAAGTAGAATGTGGCCCCTTCGTTTTCTATGGCTTCGGCCCATATTTTGCCATTGTGTTTGGTAATAATGCGGTGCACCAATGCAAGACCGACGCCGGTGCCTTCAAACTCAGATATTTTGTGCAGGCGTTGAAAAACCCCGAAAAGCTTTTTATAATATTTCATATCGAATCCTGCGCCGTTGTCTTTAACGTAATAAATAGTTTGGCCGTTTTTATCTTCCCAGCCGATATCAATCACGGGGTGTTCCCTTTTGCGGGAGTATTTAACGGCATTAGATACCAGGTTTATCCAAACCTGGCGAATCAGGCTTACATCACAAACACAGGGCCTGAGGGCATGTACCCTGATATCGGCTTTTGCCATTTCCGGATTCATCATGCTCATTGCCTGTAATACATCCTCCACCACCTCGCGCATATCTGTTTTTTTTATCGCTAACTGAGCACGGCCAAGGCGCGAAAGGTTCAGTAAGTCATCTATGAGCTGGCCCATGTGTTTGGCGTTGCTCATTATAACCGCCAGGGTGATTTTACCTTCCTCGTCAAAAGCGCTGCTGTAATCCTTTAGAAGAATTTCGCCGAACCCATCTATTATGCGCAATGGCGCACGGAGGTCGTGCGACACTGAATAGGTAAATGCCTCCATTTCTTTATTTGCCGATGTAAGCTGGTTGACGGTTTTCTCCAGTTCGGAATTGAGTTGTTTTATTTCGGCTACATACTGCCTTGAGCCGGTTATATCCTCCGAAATACCAAGCAGGTATTTTGGTTTACCGGTTTCATCAATGATGGCTATTTTTTTTGTATGCAGCCATTTATCTCCATCATTTGTGGTAACCGGCTCTTCAGGTATATCCACAACATCACCTTTAACCAGGACTTCGCGGTCTTTATTTATATAAGCCTGAGCTTGCTCTTTAGGGAAAAGATCAAAATCGTTTTTGCCAATCAGTTCATCGCGCATGCGGCCGAGAAGCTTTTCGCCGGCGCGGTTAAACCGGACAAACTTTAAATCCCGGGCATCTTTTACAAATATCATGTTTGGGATATTTTCGAGAATCATATTTAAAAAGTGGTTGGTGCTTCGGGCCTCACCTTCTAATTTATTTTGCCGCATATGGTTGTGCCAAAAGCCAAAATAAGATAGCGTTAAAAGAACCAAAAGACTGGCAAACAAGCCATATAAAAAGCGGTTTATTACTTCTATGCGCATCAGGCTGGCTTCTTTTCTTTCTTTCAGCAGGTTGTTCTCATCAGTTTGGATGGCAGTTTCAAAACCTCTTATTTTTATGCTTATATTTTTGCCCTCTTTGCCCGATATTATACTGTCAGCAGCGGAAATGTTTTTTTCGTCAACAGCCTCAATAATACGCGTTGTAATGTCTATGCGCTTTTGCGCATAAATATTTATGGAATCAATGCGGGCCTGTTGAACCGGGTTATCGGCAGTAAGGCTTTTGAGCGTACCTATTTGTAAGAAAATCCTTTCGCGCGCGATGATGAAGGGTTGCAGAAACTCGCGATTGCCTGTTATTATATACCCCCGCTCGCCGTTGGCAATACTTTGTGTTAGCGCGAATATTTTTTCAGACTCATCCAACACTAGTTGGGTATGCTCAACCCATTTGGCATTTTTATCAAAAGCAAGGTTGTTACGAAAGGCAAGAAACCCCATAATACCTATGCCCACAAAAAAGATTAGAAAAAGAGCCGTTAATTTTTGGTAGAAGTTCAACTTCATAGATGCAGAGGTTCTACCAAATTTACTATTTTTTTTGAGGCTGCAATCACCCTAAAGAGGTATTCGGATGGGTTTTTGTATATACAATACCAAATGAGTTGATTTTACCTGATTTAAGCGTAATAATTTTAAAAGCAGCACCGGAATTCCGGTGCTGCTTTCTTTTAAAAGATACCCTTAGATAAAATTGTGGTAAGCTGGCTTTTGCAATTTGGCAGCGGCCATTTTTTATGGGTGGTTCGCCACGCAGCAGAAACCGGTTGGCGGGGACGCCAAACCGGCTACCCTCGTGGTTTGGCGTCCCCGCCAACCACTTGCATGCAGGCCGAGAATTTGATATGCAGCCTTTTTTATTAATGAACTCCGGCAGTTGAGTTCTGTACTTCTTTTGCCAACCGGTCGTATTCGGCTTGTTTCATTTCCTCATCACGCATCTTTCTTAAAGCGAAAGGTGTTTCGAAATGGAGTTCGGCAATGGGACCCAGTTTTTCAATATTCAGTGCAGGGTCGTTCAGGAAGTTAATCTTCTTTTTTACGCTGTCGGTTAACACAAAACCTACCGTTACTGAATTGGCATTGTTGTTCAGTTCGGGCATGGGGCGCAAAATAGAGATTGTCAAATAATCCTCGCCCTCCTCGTTTTTACTGATAACAGCGTCAACTAAAGTGTTTTTACCATGGCTTTCGGCATGTTTATCATCCAGGTAGCGAACGAGGTTTTTGGTTATCCATCTTCTGTAATTCTGCTCGCTGATAATATATTCCAGGTCAACCTGATTACGGCTCAGGTGTAATTCCTTCGAAATCTCCTTCATGTGTTTTGTAGGCTCCTTGCTCGAATACCGGATAAAATAAAGCTCGTTGAACCCAAAATATTTGGGCAGCAGATTAGAAATGCGCTGAAACAGCATTTCGGGCGAGGTGTTGTATTTTTCCAACAGGGCAACAAGGGCTGCCGGGTTCCAACTGGTATTGGCAAAGAATTTTTCAAGGTCAGGCAGCAACAGGTTTTTGTTTACGTGCAGCGCCTGTGCAAAATACGATGATCTGAAATTGTTTAACACATGGTCGAACGACTCAACTTTTAACCAACTGGTAGTCATTGGGCGCTTGTCAATTTTCATGTATGCAAAGCCAATTTCTTTACCGAAAAGGAATATTTTCTGTTGTTCAGTCAACCGGTTGTTGTAAAGCAGAGCCGGTTGTTCTCCTTTTATAAATACAGACCTGAAACCACGCAGTTTTGGGAAATCTGAGAAGTCAGTCTCTTCCAAACGATAGTTGAATTTGTCCTTTAACAACTGAGCATACTGGTCTGAGGTTAATAGCTCCGGATGGTCAATACCAGCCTCTGAGCGAAAATTCTCTACCGCTTGTTCAATGTCGTCAAAGTAATTGTCATTCATTTCCTGGTAACTGCGAAGGCAGCTGAAATAGAAGTGTTCTTCCTGCAAATTGTAATTGCGGGCAATTTCGAACACCGAGTTAATAAGGGCCGATAAGCGCGTAGGTGCACTGGCCATCATACTCATTAAAAGGCTTTTATCAACGCCGAAAGTTTCAAAAAGAAAATCGTTGATGATTTTCAAATTTAACACCTGAACCACCGGTGTAAGGTTCTTGTTAATTTTTAACGATACCAGTTGGTCATAGGTGGTATTGAGGGCACGGGCAAGCTCGTTTATTTTATCGGGCTTGGGGTATTTTTTGCCATTTTCGATTTCATTGAGGTAAGAAACCGATACGCCTGACTTTGCTGAGAGTTCCTGCAGCGAAAGTTTGCTATCACTTCTCAGCTTCTTTAATTTCAATCCGAATATGATGCGGATGTTTTCTTCTGTGGTNNCTTCCCCGAAGGGGAAGGACTTTAAAGTTACCGCACTTAAAAATGTAGGTAAATTAATAGTTAAGGAAGGATTTGGAACCCTCCCCTTTGGGGAGGACAGGGAGGGGGCGAAATGTAAACTATGTCAACAGCAACTAATATTGAAGGCCTGAAAATAAACGCTCCGGTTAGCACAGAATACGCAACCATATTAACCCCTGAAGCTTTGGCTTTTGTAGTGAAACTTCAACGGAAGTTCAATAAAACCAGGCTTGAATTGCTAAAAGCCCGCAATTTGCGCCAAAAACAGATAGATGGGGGTCAATTACCTGATTTTTTACCTGAAACCAAGGCTATCCGCGAAGCAGATTGGGTGGCAGCCCCGATACCACCTGATCTTCAGGACAGGAGGGTAGAGATAACAGGGCCTGTGGACAGGAAAATGATTATCAATGCGCTCAATTCGGGGGCTAAGGTCTTTATGTCCGATTTTGAAGATTCTAATTCGCCTACCTGGAGCAATAATATTGAAGGGCAGCTAAACCTGCGCGATGCCATTAAGATGACTATTACATATACGAATCCTGAAAATGGCAAATCGTATAAACTGAATGAAAAGACCGCGGTTTTGATGGTTCGCCCGCGAGGCTGGCACTTGCCGGAAAAGCACGTTGAGGTTGATGGAGAGCTGATGAGCGGTTCGCTTTTTGATTTTGGCTTGTTCTTCTTCCATAACGTTAAGCAATTGCTTGCAAATGGCACAGGGCCATACTTTTATCTGCCTAAAATGGAGGGCCACCTTGAAGCCCGTTTATGGAATGAGGTATTTATATTTGCACAGGATGAACTTGGGATTGCACCGGGAACCATTAAGGCTACGGTACTTATTGAAACCATTCTTGCTACCTTTGAACTGCACGAGATAATATACGAATTACGCCAGCACATAGCCGGACTAAATTGTGGCCGCTGGGACTATATCTTCTCATATATCAAGAAGCTCAGAAACCTGCAAGGCTATGTATTGCCAGACCGCGCACAGGTAACAATGGCAGTTCCGTTTATGGCTTCTTATAGCAAGTTGGTTATTCAAACGTGTCATAAAAGACAAGTGCATGCTATGGGCGGAATGAGCGCCTTTATTCCGATTAAGAATAATGAAACAGCTAATAACGCTGCTATTGAAAAGGTAAGGCAGGATAAATTGCGTGAAGTAACCAACGGGCATGATGGCACCTGGGTTGCGCACCCGGGTTTGGTGCAGGTGGCCATGGATATCTTTAACGAGCACATGCCTGCCCCACATAACTATGCTGTTAAAAGAGAAGGTGAAGTTTATACCAATAAAGAGCTTTTGGCCGCGCCGGATGGAACCGTAACGGAAGGCGGTTTAAGGATGAATATTAATATTGGGATTTTATACATAGAAAGCTGGTTACGAGGCATTGGTGCAGCCGCACTTCATAATTTAATGGAAGATGCAGCAACGGCCGAAATAAGCCGCACACAGGTATGGCAATGGATAAACGTGGGCTGCAAACTGGATGACGGCCGCAAGGTTAGCTATGACTTGTTTAAGGAGATATTACCGAGCGAACTGGAAAGCATTAAAGCCTATGTTGGAGAAGCTGCTTATGCAGCGCCAACCATGAAACGCGCGGTTGAGATATTTGATAAACTGGTTCAACAAGGCGAATATCTCGACTTTTTGACCCTTCCGGCTTATAACGAAATTGATTAAAGGCTGTTTTAGACGTAAGTATCAAGTATAAAGACTTGATACTTAATCGATAAGCGAAAATTAAATGAAAGAATAAGGATATGAGAAGTCAAAATCAAAGCATAAGGGCAACGCTTCAAGTCTAAATACTTTATACTNNTATACTAACTACTTAATACTATTCATTAATAAATAAAACCCAAATAAAAGTCAATGGCAACCAAACAAGAAAGAGCACTTGCATTAAAGAAGGATTGGGAAACCAATCCGCGTTGGAAAGGTATCGTTCGCCCTTATTCTGCTGAAGAAGTGGTGAATATCAGCGGATCAGTTCATATTGAATACACATTGGCCAAAAACGGAGCTGAGAAGCTTTGGAAGAAGCTGCATACTGATGCATGGGTTTCGGGCCTTGGTGCTTTAACCGGCAACCAGGCTATACAGGAAGTTTCGGCCGGTATGAAGGCCATTTATCTTTCGGGCTGGCAGGTTGCTGCCGATGCCAACCTGGGCGGCGAAATGTATCCCGACCAGTCTTTATACCCTGCCAACTCAGTTCCGGCAGTTGTGAAAAAAATCAACCATGCTTTGTTAAGAAGAGACCAGATTGAATATATGGAAGGCGAACCTCAGCGCGATTGGATGGTGCCTATTGTGGCCGATGCAGAGGCTGGCTTTGGCGGTAACCTGAATGCCTTTGAATTAATGAAAGGCATGATTGAAGCAGGTGCAGCAGGCGTACATTGGGAAGACCAGTTGTCTTCAGCCAAGAAATGCGGACACTTGGGCGGAAAGGTTTTAGTGCCTACCCAGGAAGCTATTAACAAACTGGTTGCTGCCCGTTTGGCGGCTGATGCTTATGGAGTTTCAACCCTGATAATTGCCCGTACTGATGCGGAAGCGGCAAACCTGATTACAACTGATATTGACGAGCGCGATACCAGGTTCCTGACCGGAAAGCGTACCAATGAAGGCTTCTATTATGTAAAGAATGGCCTTGAACAAAGTATAGACAGAGGTTTAAGTTATGCTCCATATTCGGATCTTTTGTGGATGGAAACCGGTGTACCTGATTTAGGTGTAGCCCGCGAATTTGCAGCAAGCATACACGCCAAATTCCCCGGAAAAATGCTGGCTTACAACTGTTCGCCTTCATTTAACTGGGCCAAGTATATGGACGTTAAGCAAATGGCAACTTTCCGCGAGGAACTGGCTGCTATGGGTTATAAATTCCAGTTTATTACGCTGGCTGGTTTCCATGCTTTGAATACTTCGATGTTTGAATTGAGCAAAGCTTATGTTGACCGTGGCATGGCTGGTTTCAGCGAATTACAACAACGCGAATTTGCATTAGAGAAAGACGGCTTTAAGGCTATTAAACACCAGGCCTTTGTTGGCACTGGTTACTTTGATGCCGTTCAGAACGTAGTTCATCAAGGCCAGAGTTCAACTACTGCTTTGGCTGGTTCTACCGAGGCTGAGCAGTTTCATTGAAAGGCAAGCCCCTCCAAACCTCCCCGAAGGGGAGGCTTAATACAGAATACCAATACAAAAGCCCGCTCGGTTGAGTGGGCTTTTATATTTTGGATAGCGCCTATTGAAATTTGATGTAGATTGATTAACTTTATCATGACAAAAGCTGAAATCTATGTTTAAAGAATCGCCAGTTGAGAAGCTGATTGACTATATAAAAACCTTGCCTGATGCTGAGCGGCAGCTTATTGCAAAAGAGATTACTATCAGGAAAAGGCCTGCTAAAAGTAAGCCAGTAAAGAAGTCCCATAAAAAAATGCAGGCGTTCGCTGAGTATATAGAAACGCTACCTTCGCGCTTACCTAAAAATTATAAATTTGACAGGGAAGAGGCCAATGAAAGATAGTGCAAAGGTATTTATTGATACTAACATATTAGTGTACGGCTTTTATGGCCTTCCCACACCGAAAGAAACGGTTGTTGCATTATTTAAAAGCCAAACTGAACCCGCGATTATTTCTATTCAGGTTTTGAAAGAATTTACTAACGCCAGTATCAGGAAGAAGCTTTATAAAAGCAGAGAAGAACTTAACTCTTACCTTATAAATATCCGGTCATCTTTTTTTGTTTCGGAAATAACGCTTGAAACCATCCTGGATGCATTGGATTTAGGAGAGGAATACAGATATTCATTTTATGATAGCCTGATTATTGCCACTGCATTACAGAGTGGATGCACCATTCTTTACAGCGAAGATATGCAGCATGAGCAGATTATCCGGAAGAAACTAAAGATTATTAATCCATTCAAATAGGTAAGTGTAAAAATGAAATGCGTTATCTGTAAAACGGGCACTACTGAATCTGGAAAAACGAATACTATGTTTGAACGTGACGGTAACATTATTATAGTTAAAGACATTCCTGCAGATATTCGTACGCAGTGCGGTGAAGCGTTTTTGATGAGAAAACCACCAGCGAATTACTCCGTGCTGCTAATGAGGCACTAAATAATGGTGCTGAACTTGAAGTAATAAAACTGAAAGCAGCTTAGGTTGAACCTAAATTTGACAGGGAAGAGGCCAATGAGCCTTAATCGCTATTTGCGCTTGCGATACTTTTTATACGGATTTCTCTTGCTATGATGTATAGCTGCCACGAGAACTACTTAACTCTTTCCGGGCATCTGCTTTTACCTCATCCCAGGTATAGTGCTTTGAATCACCGGATTTAAAATCTTTGCTGCGCCTGTTTAGCTCTTTCTCAAAAGCAGGGTCTTCCCAAATATCCTGCGCCTGGTGGGCATAATTCAACATTGCTTTTATGGCGTATAGCAGGTTTGCATCTTCCAACTGGTCAATTTCATTTTTAAGCGCTTTCTTTTCCAACTTCAGGTCCATAGCATTCAATTATATCTCTAAAGTAAGAAATTGTGATAAAGGTACCTAAGGTGGAAACCATGAGTTTTGCTCTTTACTATCAGTGAATAATGTAACTAATTTGAAGAATAGTGTAACGCCTGGCGGCTAAAACAGGCGCACCTTTACACCAGCAAGTAAAGTAAATAATACAGCCTCTTGTTAATTTCTCTTCACTTAGTTATAACACATCGTAATCATGAAAAAGTCACTTATAGCCGTTTTTACCGTAACATTTTTTTTAACCTCATGCGAGGTTGAGGTAAGAGATGGGCATCATTACCACCATCCTATGGGATGGGAGCACCATAACCACCCCGACCATCACGAAGTTTATAACCATGGTTATCATCACGATGCTCACGGTGCTGAAATTGTTGTGCATCCATAGTAATACGTCCACCAATCCCCGGCCCGGCTTCCGCGTTTTTAAAACGGGGATGTTGTGGTTTTCGCTAATCTAAGGAAGAGAGTAACCTGATAGCGGATAACAAAACTGAGCCTTCGGTTAATACCGAAATACATTTTCACACGGAGAAGAATACAGAGTAAACAGCCGGGTAATACAGTAGTGAATATTCCATTTAACGATTTTCCGAAGAGGCCTACTGATAATTGCCGGTGCTATTGCTATTTTCGAAAGTAATGAGGCATTGGTTTACCCTTGGGTTGATATTTACTATTTCGCAACTGCGTGCACAAAACCCGTTTATTACCGACCAATACACCGCCGACCCCTCTGCACGCGTGTTTAACGATACGCTATACGTTTACCCTTCGCACGATAAGGAAAACGCAAAGTGGTTTAACATGAGCGACTGGCATGTGTTCAGCACCACCGACCTAAAGCACTGGACCGACCACGGCGTAGCCTTATCGCTTGATAGCCTGAAATGGGCAACCAAATATGCCTGGGCGCCCGATTGTGCTTACGCTAACGGAAAATACTATTTCTACTACCCGGTTGATAAAAAGTACATTGGCGTGGCAGTTAGCCACCATCCTTATGGTCCTTTCAAAGACCCGCTTGGCAAACCGCTGATAAGTCGCAAAACACCCGGCGTTATTACGGGCCGCGACCTGATAGACCCCTGTATATTTATTGACGACGATAAAACACCCTACCTTTTATTCGGGCAAAACCAGGTTAATATTGTTAAACTGAATGCCGATATGATATCGTTTAGCGATACGGTAAAGATTATTAAAGGGGCCCGGCACTTTTTCGAGGCTGTGTGGATGCATAAATACAAGGGCAAATATTACCTGTCATATTCAGGCCAGGGCAAAATTTTGTATAGCGTGGCCGATAATCCTTATGGGCCGTTTATATACAAAGGTGTTGTGCTTGATAAAGTAAATAGTGGCGCCAACCACGCTTCTATTACCGAATACAAAGGCCAGTGGTATCTGTTCTACCATACCTCCGACCTCTTTTTTAAAAATAACCCCACTGCCAAAAGACACGGCATAAAAAAATGGTACCGCAGGTCAATCTGTGTTGATGAACTACACTACAACACTGATGGCAGTATACAGCAGGTTGTGCCATCTAAAGAAGGGGTGAAACAAGTGAAATAGGATAGGGCCGGCTATTCATGCAATTTAATTACAGCGACCCTGATTTAGCTGCGCAAAAGGCAACGCATGTAAACTCAGACAGAGGTGTTATTGAAACCTTGTTCAGAAAATGCGGACCTGCGGTGGAATAAATTTATTTCCTGTTTTTATGCAACAGTTTATCCCACGACCTTCCAATGGCGTCAAAGAAATCTTCTCCGAAAAAAACGGAAACCAGAAGAAGGATGAAAAATATAACCGATAAAATGACGTAGAATATAAATGGGCTCATGGCTTAAAATGTTTATAGTTGAGGAAAATAGTTAACATTTTATCTGCAGAGAATCACATTATATTCTCCGGCTGAGGCTACCAAAGGCGCCTTCTGAAACAGCGCCGTATCACATTATCTGAAACTTGATTTAAAGTTTGGTACAAAAAATAGAAATAATGATGAGGAATGTCACTTTGTAAATTGTTTTTTCGCAGGTTTTGCTTTAATGCACAACGATATGGATTATAATACATCAATATCTTCCGGATCCTTCCCATTTTGCAAACAGGCAGGCCCCAAAGGCGCGGCGGTTCTTCTTTTTTGCGGGTTAAAGGGTTTGGGTGGTGGTATTTTAGGCGGAATAAGATTCCTGTATCGCATTTATTTCATCCATCACAACATCCTCAGCCAGCTTGTAATTTTTAATAGTTTCTTAGCTTATTCAATGGTCAATCCTGCGCTGGCATAACCGGTAACAATATTGTTCAGGCCAATCCCGGTGGCTGTTGCGGAAACCACCACTAACACCCGGGTTTGGGCCGTTACCGGTATAGACAAACCTGTTATTATGCCATTACTGACGCTACCTATGGCATCAATGCCGGTATAAGCCGGAGCGAGCGTTACGGTTGAGCCGGCAACGGGGCTAAAAACATTATCCGGCGTTGTTGAAGTATACACCTGCACATTTAACATTACGGTGGTTCCTATCAACGACATGGCAGTCGTATTAGTAAAATAGGCCGAAACAGAGGTGATGGTACCATTGCGCGGCATTGAAAACGCGAAGTTGGGATTAGAGGTCATGTCTATAGTAGCGCCACTTGTGATGCCTGAGGTGCTGTTACCAAAGCCCAGTACAGCCACCGTTCCGCTAAGGCCTCCGGAAATGGTGGTTACCGAAATGGCAGAGCCTGAAGAATATGGAATAATGGTACCGTTGCCGGCAGAGCCCGCAGCACCGGTTGCACCGTCATCTCCGCTGGGGCCGGTTACACCGGTAGCCCCCTGTATACCAATACCTGTAGGCCCGGTGGCTCCGGTAATGCCTTGTATACCGGCACCAGTTATACCCATAGCGCCCGATGGGCCCGTTATCCCCTGGGCACCGGTTGGCCCGGCTGCGCCCATATCTGCAAGTTTGGTAATAACAAGGTGTGCCGATACCAGGTTGGCCCCTCCGGCCAGCGGTGTAATGGTAAGTGCAGTTGAATTGCCGGGCGGATTTATTACCGCAATAGTGGAGTTAGTAACAACCGTAGATATAATGAATGTTCCTGATATCTGGCTGGTTCCGGTTGCGCGGCCGACAATAGTATTTGATAATAAGATGCCATTCAGCTGCAAGCCCAGTTGTCCTGCTTCATCTACGCTTACCTGAAAATACACCATATAATTACCCACTTCTGCAATATTGAATGTTGATGCGCTTAAACCGGTAATTGTTCCCGAGGCAGCGCCCACATTAGGAAACTCAACCGCCGTGCCTGGTGCAACGGTAGCCGCATTATTGGGAGGCATCAGTGCATAAAAATCAGCAAATTCTGCAGGGCTTCCTGTTGGGCCGGCAGCGCCTGTGGCGCCATTATTGCCCGTTGGGCCCTGAAGCCCGGTTGCGCCTTGCGGGCCGGTTGCTCCATCATTACCTGTTGGACCTTGCACTCCGTCAGCGCCTGTAGGGCCCGTTAGTCCCGGAGCTCCGTCTATGCCGGTTGCACCGGTTATCCCCTGTACGCCATCGTTACCGGTGGGGCCTTGTGCGCCATCAATACCGGTAGCGCCTTGAACGCCATCATTACCTGTTGGACCCTGCACTCCGTCAACACCTGTGGGGCCCGTTAGTCCCGGAACTCCGTCTATGCCGGTTGCACCGGTTATCCCCTGTATACCATCGTTACCGGTGGGGCCTTGTGCGCCACCGGCACCTGTAGGCCCTTGCAGGCCATCAATACCTGTAGCACCGGCCGGGCTCTGTATTCCGTCTAAACCGGTGGCGCCTGTTGGCCCCGGTGTTCCATTATTGCCGGTAGGGCCGGCAATACCTTGCGCACCATTGCTGCCCGTTGGGCCAAATATTCCTGTTGGGCCCTGGGCCCCGTTAGCACCGGTTGCCCCCTGTAAACCCTGCGCACCGTTAATGCCGGTTGCTCCGGTAATACCGGTAGCGCCTATATTACCACCGCCATTGGCTGAAAATAAAGCATAAGGTACACTCAGCAATTGCGTGGTACCCATATCGCTGAAATTGCTGCCACCGGTTGGGTCAATTTCAACCTGTAAATACATTGCACCGGTGCCCCAGCTAATCCCTGAAAGGTTACCGTTTGAACCAATGGCATATGTAATTAAACCAAACTG